>CANBYN010000084.1 GCA_947373615.1 Burkholderiaceae bacterium
AGCACCCAAATTGGTAGTGCCTGACTGCGCATCACCTTGGAGCTTGCTCATTGCATCTTGTTGATCAGAGCTGTCTTTAGCTTTAATTGAAAGATTGATGACGCGTGACTTGCGATCAATATTAATGATCATTGCAGTTACGCTATCGCCTTCTTTCAGTACATTACGCGCATCTTCAACGCGATCTGTTGAGATCTCAGAAGCGCGTAAGTAAGCTTCAACTTCATCAGCCAAGTGAATCGTTGCACCCTTAGCATCAACAGCTTTCACGGTACCAGTTACAAGGCTACCCTTGTCACTTACGGAAGTGTAGTTGTTAAATGGGTCGCCAGACAATTGCTTGATACCAAGAGAGATACGCTCTTTCTCAACATCAATGGCCAATACGGTGGCTTCAACCTCATCACCTTTTTTGTATTTCTTAACAGCCTCTTCGCCTGACTCATTCCATGAGAGGTCTGAAAGGTGAACCAAACCGTCGATACCACCTGGCAAACCAATAAATACACCAAAGTCGGTTATAGACTTGATTGCACCGGATAGCTTGTCGCCTTTTTGCTGTGAACGTGAGAACTCTTCCCATGGATTTGCTTTGCACTGTTTGATGCCTAAGCTAATGCGACGCTTGTCTTCATCAATATCCAGAACCATTACTTCAACTTCAGTTCCTAATGCAGTTGCTTTGCTTGGAGCAACGTTCTTGTTGGTCCAATCCATTTCAGATACGTGCACCAATCCTTCAATACCAGATTCGATTTCAACAAACGCACCGTAGTCAGTCAAGTTAGTTACTTTGCCGAATAAACGAGTGTTAGGTGGGTAACGACGAGCGATTCCAACCCATGGGTCATCACCAAGCTGTTTCACGCCGAGTGAAACGCGATTCTTCTCTTGATCGAACTTCAAAATCTTGGCAGTAACTTCTTGACCAACAGTCAACATTTCGCTTGGATGACGCACGCGACGCCATGCCAAATCGGTAATGTGTAAGAGGCCATCGATACCACCGAGGTCAACGAATGCGCCGTAATCGGTAATGTTCTTAACGAGGCCAGTAACCACTGCGCCTTCTTTAAGGTTAGACATCAACTTAGCGCGCTCTTCACCTTGGCTAGCTTCAACAACTGCACGACGTGACAACACAACGTTGTTACGCTTGCGGTCAAGCTTGATAACCTTAAACTCCATAGTCTTACCTTCGTAAGGACTGGTGTCTTTAATTGGGCGAGTATCAACCAGTGATCCAGGTAAGAATGCGCGGATACCATTAACCATCACGGTCAAACCACCTTTAACCTTACCAGTAACAGTACCAGTAACGATCTCTGCTTGCTCGAGAGCTTTTTCCAAGTTCATCCATGATGCCAAGCGTTTTGCTTTATCACGAGAAAGGATAGTGTCGCCATAGCCATTTTCAAGGGCATCGATAGCAACAGAAACGAAATCGCCTGGAGCTACTTCAATCTCGCCAGCGTCGTTATGAAATTCTTCAACAGGAATAAACGCCTCAGACTTTAAGCCGGCGTTCACAACGACGAAGTTATGATCGATGCGAAGTACTTCAGCCGAAATAACTTGGCCGGTCTTCATATTCGATCGGGTTAATGATTCTTCAAATAATTCTGCAAATGATTCAGACATGTATATTCACTTTGTGCCGTCAGAAGGCCTGACGGGTTAGATTAAAAAAGCCTTAAAGAAACACGCTAATGAAAAGATCGCGTTGTGGAGTTTCTTAAGACACCAAAACTACTACTTACAAACTAGACAACCTCAGACTGATACCAATCCAAGACCGCCTTAACTGCTTGATCTATAGGTAAATCTGATGTTTCAAGCACTTTTGCACCATCAGCAACTAACAAGGGCGCGGCACCTCGACTACTGTCTCTAGCATCACGCTCATGCAAATCTTGCAGCAAGTTCTCAAGTTTAACAGAAATTCCCTTAGCTATCAATTGCTTATAGCGACGTTCAGCTCGGGCAGAGGCTGTTGCCGTAAGAAAAACCTTCAAAATCGCCCCTGGAAATATGATGCTAGCCATATCCCTGCCGTCAGCCACGAGTCCAGGAGATTGACGAAAACTGCGCTGCAACCCCACTAAAGCAGCCCGAACCTCTGGATGGACAGCTAAAGCCGAGGCTCTTAAACCTATCTCTTCAGCCCGAATAGCATCAGAAACATCTTCGCCATCCAGAAAAATTTGCCCATTTTTAAATGAAATCAATAACTTGGGAACTAAAAGACCTAGTTGCGGGCCATTTTTGACGTCAATTCCCTGTTTTTCACTTGCAAGAGCTACCAGGCGATAAAGCGCCCCACTATCCAAATAATGAAAACCCAGCTTTTTTGCCACCATAGAAGCAACCGTCCCTTTGCCTGAAGCGGTAGGCCCATCAATCGCTATTACTGGAGGAAGGCTCATAAATGTGCGACTTGCAATTAATCGACAATCTTCGCAAATTCAGCAAAGTACGTTGGAAAAGTTTTTGCTACGCAATTAGGGTCGTTGATCTTTAAAGCGTTCGGACCAAATGCAGCGAGCGAGAAACACATCGCCATCCGGTGGTCGTCATAGGTATCAATGCCCTCGCTCGGTGATTTCCAGTTACCCTGTGTTGACGGGGCTTGTACAACGATGTAATCAGCACCCTCTTCAACAATTGCACCAATCTTTTTTAATTCTTTTGCCATCGCTGCAATGCGATCAGTTTCTTTTACGCGCCAGCTCGCAATATTGTTTAAGCGAGTTTGGCCCTCTGCAAATAAAGAGACAACAGCAAGTGTCATCGCCGCATCAGGAATCTCAGTGCAATCAATCGTGATGCCATTTAATTTGCCATTGGCATTTTTTACGCCAGATACTTCAATCCAATCTTCACCGGCAGTAATGTTTGCACCCATTAAAGCTAACGCATCCGCAAATGCCACGTCTCCCTGAATGCTGTTGTTACCGACACCCAGTACCCGAACTGGGCCTTTACCTATTGCACCAAGTGCCAGAAAGTAGGATGCAGAAGACGCATCGCCCTCAACCAATAACTGGCCTGGACTCTGGTAAACCGCTTCAGAATTTTTAGCAGGGATAATGAATGACTGGGAATCGGGGCACGCCACATTTACACCAAAACGCGCCATTAACTTTAGAGTGATCTCAATATAGGGGCGAGAAATGAGTTCACCAATAACTTCAATGCGCACAGGCTCTGTTGCAACCAAAGGCAACGCCATCAGCAATGCCGTCAAAAATTGACTTGATACATCGCCGCGAACTTTTACGACATCTTTAATGAAAATATCTGCGGCCAATATTTTGATGGGGGGATAGCCCTCTTGCAATTCGTATTCAATCTTTGCGCCCACTTGACATAGACCATCCACCAAATCTCGAATAGGTCTTTCGTGCATACGCGCAACACCGGATAAGCGATAGTTGCCGCCTTGCATAGCAAGCGCAGCCGTCAACGGGCGAATAGCTGTGCCAGCATTACCCATGAATAAATCGGCCTCCCGAACCGGGAACTTACCACCGCAACCTTCAACCACACAAACATTATTGGCCTGATCTAATACCGACAAACCCAATTGTCTTAGAGCATTACGCATCACCTGTGTGTCATCTGCATCGAGCAAATTCTTTAAAGTGGTTGTTTCCGAGGAAAGCGCTGCTAACAAAAGCGCTCGATTAGAAATACTTTTTGATCCGGGCAACACAATCGAGCCATGCGCTCTAGCAAATGGGCCAATATGGATATTAGGCAAACCGCTCATCAAAGTACATCCAAATCTTGACGCGCTTTACTTGCCTTATTGAATAATTTTTCAAGACCCGCGCCATCATTTTCCGCGATCAACTTGCGCATGTGGTTCACAATTAACAAGTACCGGTCCAACTCTTTTAGGATGGCAGCCCGATTTCCCAAACAAATATCACGCCACATTTCTGGGCTTGATGCAGCGATGCGAGTGAAATCCTTAAATCCAGCACCTACATGCCCTAATTTTTGCTCAGAGTCTTCCGAATTTACGACACTTGCCATCAAAGCATAAGACAGAATGTGGGGCAAATGAGAGACAGCTGCATAGATAGCATCGTGCTGCACGCTACCAATCTTTTTTACTGCTGAGCCAACTGACTCCCAAAAGCCGACAATCAATGCGGTGTCTTCTGGAGAATTTTCTTGCAGAGGGCAAACAATGGTTTGTTTACCTTTGAATAAATCAGCTTTAGCTGCGCTAGCGCCGTGTTGTGCCCCACCGGCAATCGGATGCGCTGGCACAAACTGACAAGCCTTTTTGCCCAACACTTCCTTTGCGGCCAAAATGACATCACCTTTAGTGCTGCCAGCGTCAGTAATCATTGTTCTAGGCTCAAGATGTGGTTCGATTACTTCAAAGGCTGCACGCATTTGTGCAACTGGCACGCAAAGTACAATCACATCAGATTGCTTGGCAGCCTCAATCAAATCAACCACATCATCAATCGCGCCCATCACTAGCGCTTGATCTAAGTTCTCCTTACTGCGACCAACTCCCAAGACTTTAGTAACCCTACCAGTTTGCTTAAGTGCTAAACCTAAGGACGCACCAATTAAACCAACGCCCACAATAGTGACGACCCCGAAATTGCTTGTCTGATTGGTGGTAGTCATGAAGTTTTTTATTAAGCCAATATTTCTTTTAGAGCAGCAATGAAGGCTGTATTTTCTTCAGATAACCCAATCGAGATACGCAGCCACTGTGGTAATCCATAATTACCAACAGGGCGGACAATAATGCCGCGCTTGAGTAAGGCCAAGTTGATGCGTGCACCTGATTGATCATCATCGCCCACCTTAACCAATACAAAATTTCCAGCAGATGGTAAATATTGAAGACCCAATTGATCAAATGCATCGGTAAGCTGCTTGTAGCCTGCACAATTCAGCTCAAAACCTTGCTGCAAGAACGCATGATCCTGAAACGCTGCGATTGCTGCAGCTTGAGCCAGGCTATTCACGTTAAACGGCTGACGGATTCGGTTCAGCAAGTCAGTCAAGTGTGGCTGCGCAACACCATAACCAATCCGAAGTCCAGCAAGGCCATAAGCCTTAGAGAAACTTCGCGACAAAATCATATTCGGAAATCTTTTAACCCACGCAATAGCGTCATAGCGTTGCTCGGGAGTTAAATACTCGTTATAGGCTTCATCGAGCACAACCACAACACTTGACGGCACTGCTTCTAAGAAACCTTCAATCTCTTTAGCAGTCAAATAACTACCTGTTGGATTATTAGGATTAGCCACAAATACCAATTTCGCCTTATCACCTGATGATTTAACGGCAGATAACATCGCAATTAAATCATGCCCATACTTATCTGTAGCGCTCACTTCTATAGCCCTAGCGCCCACTGCTTGAGTAGCAAGCGGGTATACCGCAAAAGCATGCTTAGAAAAAATAATTTCATCGCCAGCCTGAGCGACTGCTCGTGCAGCCAATTCCAAAATATCGTTACTACCATTACCCAAGGTAATCCAATCGGCTGGGACGCCTAAGCGAGCAGATAAAACATTTTTTAATTCAAAGCCGTTGGAATCTGGATAGCGACCTAAATCACTTGCCGCCTTAAGCATGGCCTCTTGAGCAGACTTTGGCATACCCAATGGATTCTCATTGGAAGCTAACTTCACAATCTTGCTTTCATCTAGGCCATACTCACGCGCCACTTCGCTAATGGGGCGCCCACCAACATATGGTGCTATTTTATGAATATGTTTTAAGCCAATCTTAGAAGTCATTACCAGTCTTACAATTTTTTGTTGAAGTTATCTTCGAATATTTTGCTCAAGCCGAATGAGGGTAAGAGCCTAAATTCTTATAGAAGGCCGCTACTTCTTTAAGCTCATCTAGAGCCTTCACCACCTTTACATCTTCCGCATGACCTGCAATGTCAATATAAAAGTGATATTCCCAAGTACCCTTACGTGCAGGACGAGACTCAAAGCGATTCATAGAGACCCCATGTTTTGCTAAGGGAGCTAGTAAACGATGTACAGCACCAGGCTGGTTATCAACCGAAAGTACTAGTGACGTTTGATCTTTGCCAGTAGGTTGGCATTCATAGGTACCCACAACAACAAAGCGCGTGCGATTGTGTGGATCATCCTGAATTTGGGTTGCAACTGCTTGCAAACCATAAGCTTCTTGCGCTGGATCCCCAGCGATTGCAGCCAAGCTAGGATCGGATGCAGCCAAGCGAGCAGCTTCAGCATTACTGCTTACTGCTTGACGCTTTAGCTGCGGCGCATGAACGCTTAACCATTGCTGGCATTGCGCTAAAGCTTGGGCATGCGCACAAACCGTCATTACACCGTCTAGGTTACCGCTTTTGGTTAAGAGGTGATGACGAATCGGCAGCACTACTTCACCGCTAATATGCATAGAAGAATCTAACAACAAATCCAAAGTGCGAGAGATCGCTCCTTCGCTAGAGTTTTCCACAGGAACAACGCCAAATTGCGCTGCACCTTTCTCAACCGCTTTAAAGACCTCATCCAAACTAGCGCATGGCAAACCAGCAATGGAATGCCCAAAATAGGTTTGTGCTGCTTGCTCAGAAAATGTTCCCGCTGGGCCAAGATAAGCAATTGTTTGGCGCGCCTCTAAAGCTCTGCAGGCAGACATCACCTCGCGCCAGATGGCAGCGATGCTATCCGGATGCAAAGGACCAGCGTTAAGATCTTGCAAGCGAGCCACTACTTGGCGCTCACGCTCTGGACGAAATACTGGTGAAGAAAACCCACCTTTAACATGGCCAACTTCTTGCGCAGCATTTGCCCGTTGCGTCAGTAGATCTAAAATCTGCGCATCTATTGCATCAATTTTTTCGCGAAGCGGTGCGAGGCGCTGTTCTTCAGTACTCATTAAGCCCGCCTTTCGAAATCACGCATAAATTCAACCAAGGCCTTAACCCCTTCTAAGGGCATTGCGTTGTAGATACTGGCACGCATACCACCAGCTGCTTTATGACCACGCAGTGCAACCAAGCCTGCAGCGTTAGATTGTGCCAAAAACTCCGCATTTAAATATTCTTCTTTTAAGAAGAAAGTGACATTCATGCGTGAACGATATTCTTTCTTGACACGGTTCTCGTACAGACTACTTTGGTCCAAGTAGTTATAGAGCATGTCGGCTTTTTCTTGGTTGCGCTTCTCAATCGCTTTCACGCCACCCTGCTTTAGCAACCACTTAAATCCTAAACCAGCCATGTAAATCGAAAAAGTCGGTGGAGTATTGATCATGGACTGTGTACCCGCCTGTATAGACCAATCCCAAATCGTTGGGGTGATGCCCATGCTATGTCCAATTAAATCCCTACGCACGATCACTATCGTCACACCAGATGGGCCAATATTTTTCTGTGCGCCTCCAAACCAAACACTGCACTTAGTCCCATCCATCTCTTTTGAGAGAATGTTGCTAGAAATATCTGCGACCAAAGGAATATTGCCGACATCTGGCACGTCAGGGAACTCCACCCCACCAATAGTCTCGTTGGCACAGTAAAGAACATAAGCCGCATCATTCGAGAGTTGCCAAGTTGATCTTGCGGGTATGGTATTAAATTTTTCTGAAGCAGAGGAGGCGGCCAAATGAGCAACTCCATATTTCTGTGCTTCTTTAAAGGATTTTTCAGACCATACCCCAGTGACAATATAGTCTGCCTTAGGGCCATTTTTTGCCAATGGCATGAGATTCATTGGTATAGCTGCGTTCTGACCAAGCCCTCCACCTTGCAGGAGCAAGATTTCATAGTCATTTGGAATATTCATCAA
>CANBYN010000085.1 GCA_947373615.1 Burkholderiaceae bacterium
CTGCGGCTTGCTCAGGTAAGGGCCAATAAGTTGCATCCAGCACGTTATCCAACATGCGTACTTGAATTTTTACAACCGCTGCAAATGCGTCAAAATCAAAACTAGGTTCTGCCGAGAACCCAAAAGGATTCTTAACAAAACGAGGAAGACGGACTGGCCCCAAATCACAGCAACCATATGGCGGTAATGGTTGCTCACCGCATGGATTTGTTGCTGAAATACTTTCGCAATAATTTAAGTTGTTGTCCCGATTAATGTTATCGAGAAACAAAATACCTGGCTCTGCAAAGTCATAGGCTGACTTCATCACAGAACCCCAAATTTCTCGCGCCTTTACTGTGCGATAAACCCAAAGACCATCGACTCTTTGATTTGCACCCTCCGCAATCAATTGAGCGCTTGGTCTTCCTTTGTGAACTAGATCCCAATTTTGATCACCCTCAACCGCCCTCATAAAATCATTAGATACGCCCACCGAGACATTAAAGTTATTCCAGCGACCCGTTGTACGTTTTGCGGTAATAAATTCAAAGATATCTGGATGATCAATTCGCAAGACGCCCATCTGAGCACCTCTTCTTGCTCCAGCACTTTCTACGGTTGAGCAAGATTGATCGAATACATTGATATAACTACAAGGCCCTGAAGCAATTGAAGCTGTGCCTTTGACGCCTGCACCCTTAGGGCGAATTCTGGAAAAGTCATAGCCGACACCGCCGCCACGACGCATGGTTTCGGCGGCCTGCTTTAAGGCTTCATAGATTCCTGGATAGCCATCTTCATCAAAACCTTGAATACAGTCACCAACTGGTTGCACAAAACAATTAATCAGGGTCGACTGTATTTCTGTACCTGCAGCGCTCATGATGCGCCCAGCACCAATGGCACCATTGCGCAAATTTTCTAGAAATAATTGCTCAACCTGAGATCGAAGATGCTCTTGCTCGACTGCTGCCAAACCCCGAGCTACCCGTTGAAAAATAACATCTGGATCTCTTTCGCCATCCTTTGCATATTTTTCAATTAATACATCAGTGCTAATAGGCTGGATTGACATGAAGAGGGGGCTCCAAAGATTTTTCTAAGAGTTTGATAATTAATTCAGGAACTGATTTAATTTGATTGCCAAAGGGAAGTTTGCCAGCCCCGCGGAAGAAGAGGCCTTTTTGGACATTACCAACGAGCGCGCTTCCTAGAACTTTATCAATGCAAAATTGACCCCATTGACTATTACCATCGCGCAGACCACAGTCATGCAAACAATCAAAAGTCATAGTGCAACGCGGTTTCTTTCTGGCTACATCTTGTAGTTTTGGTAGCACCTCTAGATATTGAGTCAACCAAGGCGTCTTAACAGCCCTTGCTGGTAGTCCTGCAGCGCTCAGAAAATCGACCATGTCTTCCGGCGAGGCTTCTGCGAGTACTTTTTTAAATTCATCATCAGCATCACATTCCGTAGTAACGGCAAATGCTGTGCCCAACTGCACTGCAGATGCTCCTAGGTCTTGCAATCTTTTAATATCGTCAAACGAGCTGATTCCACCAGCTGCAATAAGAGGAATTTTTCCTTCTAGGCCCATCGTTTTAAATATTGCCAAAGTATCAGGAATGACGGTTTCAAAATCAAATTTAGGGTTCTGCACTTCTTCAATGCTTGAGGCTCCCACGTGACCTCCAGCCCAACGTGGATGTTCAATCACTATAGCATCCGGTAAGCGCCCTTTCTTTTCCCACTTGCGCAAGAGCAGATGAATGCCTCGCGATTCTGAAAGAATCGGAATTAAGGCTGTATCAGGATAATCAGCAGCCAAATCGGGAAGATCTAAAGGGAGACCAGCTCCGACCACAATGGCATCAACGCCATTTTCCAAAGAGCATTTCACATAAGCCGCATATTCATTTACTGCACGCATGATATTTACTGCAATCAAGCCTCTGCCTTTGGAGATTTCTTGCGCCATGAGAATCTCTCTTTTTAAGGCTTCAATATTGGCTTGATTGATGAGCTCTTTGCTTTCTGGGGAAGGCTTTAGATACTTTGTACCTTCCATAAGATCTGGATGAAGCCGACGTAAATCAATTGAGGAAATGGTTCCCATGCCGCCGCATTGAGCGACCGCGCCGGCCAGCTTATGTGCAGAGACACCAACCCCCATGCCGCCCTGCACAATAGGAAGTATTGATTTTCCCTTGATGAGCAAGGGAGATAATCCACTTCTTTCGAGAGCCAACTCAAAGCTGAGAGGAACCCGCACTTTCAGTATTTCCATTAGTAAACCCCTAACCTCGGCTGTAATACAGCCTTCGCCTGTTGAAAAGAACGGCGACATGGGCTTCATAATGCAGTTACTTGATAACTGCCCTTTTGACTCAAATCAAAAAAGGATTTGGTATTTTGTGAGCTTGCTAAAAAGCCCTCAAATTATTATAAATACCTATATAAATCAATGGCTTAAGATTAATAAAAAGATAGGCACTACAGTAGGAGTACAAATTTCATCGCTCCCAAGGGGCGCTAAGGAGTATCACACTTATAAAAAGGCGATTGTTTTTGCCTAGTTGCCAGAATGACAGAATCTCGAATATTAAATACCCCATCCATACTCTGATCCAGAATAAATTGGGTTTGGAAATCTTCGGAGAACTGGATTAAAGAAACAGTGGTGTAAGTAGCTTTAGTTTGAAGATGTTCAGATTGGACCGTCGTCTTAATCACTAAACTACTGGGATCAAAGACATCTATCGACTTATAAGCTCCCCGCCTAACCACCTTGACCTGACCACTTTCCGGCAAACGCAATTCATTAATGAGTTTTCCGGATTTATCGTAGAAGTTATACATTCCAGACCCAGCAAATTTTGCACTTTTACACATGGCAAGACTATCAACCACCCACCTTCCTACCAAATGCGATTCAAACTGATTGACTGCTTGAGCAAATCCCTCGGAACTTAAGCTTATTGCCAAAGAAAAAAAGATTGCGATGCATCTAAAGTGGGTAAATGTCATGATCAAGGTCTGACCTGATCCACCACAATCTTAAGCTTATCCGCTCCAACCTTAACTGTTTGAGTGCTGGAAAATAAATCACCCGACTCTGCTTTGGCCTGACCAGATTTGGATACGCGCACCTCAACAGTAGCTTCACTCATATTGGAAATTAATGCTTCTGGCGTCATTGCCAATGCATCATTCAAGACAAAACGCATTGGCAAGTCTGCTGCCCGACCTCGCATGATGGCGACCGGCATACGAGCGCCTGGTGCACGAGCAATTACCATCACGATGTCATCCGGTTTTACTCTCGATTTCAAACTAGGATCCAAGATCACTTCCCCGCTAATGCTTTTTCCACTAGATGGAGCAACTGGGGATATTGACTTACTGAAATCTTCGGGAGGCAAATTCGCTTTACCACGCGCCTCCAAGATTGAGCCCTGAATCATCTTGGCATCATCGGAATCTGGCGGCAGCAATTTTGCCAAGCGATCCCAAACTTGAACGGCCCCCTTGTAATTACCTTGATTGTAATCAGCCGTTCCTTCCAGCCACAGTGCCATCATATTATTAGGATCAGCTTTCAAGGCTCTTTTCAGAATAGCGCGAGGCTTACCTTCAAAGTTACCATTCGCATTGCTCGCTGAGACGTCGGCATAATCTGCCAGTAGCTGTGCGTCACCATCCAAGTATGCTCCTGCACGGTCATAAGCCTTTTCAGCATCAACAGGACGACCCATGACTTTATAAGAGCGGGCAAGCATGGCCCAGCCCTTCAAATTGCTGGGGTCTTGCTCCATTTTGGCGGCCAATCCCGCAACCATCTTTTCAACGTCTTGTTGGGCCGCACGCTTTTGAGCACCGCCATCTGTAATCTGCTGAGCACTGCCAAGCCAGAAATAAATTAGTGCTGCTACGACCGGCACAATCACTATCAACGAAATCATCGTCTTTTTAGGCGAACCTAAGACTGCCACACCATCGTCTTCACTTGTATCCTGAAATAAACGCTGACGCAGTTCTGCATGGGATAACTCATAGCTTGTAGCATCAATCAAACCATCTGCATGTTCTTTTTCAAGTTTGACTAATTCATCTTTGTAGATTGCTGCATTCAATTGCTGACGAGAAGCTTGAGCATCGGAAGATTTCCAGATAAATGGACGAAACAACATCGCCAAAACCAGCAATATCAATACAAAGGCAGCAATATAAAAAGTAATCATTTGTCATCCCGCAATAAAGCATCTATGCGTTTGTTTTCATCATCAGAAAGTGCAATGGAAATTACCTGGTTATTGCGTCGGCGCAAATACATTAATAAAGCCACGACCCCTGCAATCATTAATACAAAAGGTCCAATCCAAAGCAGCCAGGTCGTTGGTTTAACAGGCGGGCGATACAAGACAAAATCACCGTATCGATCGACCATAAATTCTCTAATTTCAGCATCGGATTTACCTTGCCGAATGAGGTCACGTATTTCTCTACGAAGATCTTGCGCTAACTCAGAGCGCGAACCAGCTAGCGATTCATTCTGACATACTAAGCAACGCATTTCTTCTGAAATTGAAATCAAGCGTTGCTCTAGAACTGGGTCCGTGGCCAATGGAATTGCTTCATCAGCAAAGGCGGTAGCGTAGACAAGCAAAGTCAGAAAAAGACTAAAAAGGATTTTTTTAAGCATTGCTTAACCCTTATTCAATTGAGCAATGATCGGATAGATAGATTTATCCAAAACATCTTGAGTGATCGGCCCAATCTGTTTAAAGCGAATAATGCCTGCTTTATCAATCACGTATGTTTCTGGAACCCCATAAACACCATAATTAATTCCCACTCGGCCATCAATATCCATAGCTGATAAGTTGTAAGGATTACCTTGTCTTGACAACATCTCCAGGGCATCTGCACGTTTGTCTTTGTAATCAAGACCAATCAATGGAGCAACATGAGACTTCCCTAACTCAACGAGCATAGGATGCTCTTCACGACAGGCTACGCACCATGATGCCCAAACATTTAACACCCAAACTTGACCTTTTAAGTCATCTGGTGAAAAAGTCCTATTTGGGTCCGCTAGTTGAGGAACTTTAAAAGCAGGAGCAGGCTTGTTCACTAATGGAGATGGTACTTCCCGCGGATCACGACTTAAGCCAACAGCCAAAAAGCCAACAAGCACCACAAACAAAAGCAAGGGAATAATAAATTTAGCTTTCATATTACTTCTTCAATCGTAAGCGGTAGCGTTTATCCAAAACGGCGAACAGGCCGCCTAGGGCCATTAACAAACAACCGCCCCAAATCCAATCAACGTAAGGCTTGTAATACACGCGTACAGCCCACGCATTACCTTCTAATGGCTCGCCAAGTGAAATATAAATATCCCGCGTCAAACCAGCGTCAATTGCCGCCTCGGTCATTGGCATCGCAGAAGAATCATAATTGCGTTTTTCGGGATACATGAGTTCTTGAACTTTACCGTTGCGCGCCAATTCAAAGGTACCGCGCATCGCCTGATAGTTTGGCCCTTGTGCTGGCCCCACTCCCATCAAACGAATTTGATATCCACCCACAGTAACGGTATCACCAGGAGCCATACGCACATCTTTTTCTTCTTGATAAGCGCCAACCATCGTTACGCCTATCACAAATACGGCAATACCGATATGACCCAGCTGCATACCAATAAATGAACGAGTCGGTTTACCTGCTTTAAATTGACGAATGATTTGTAAAACGCCTGAAGCAATAATCCAAAATGCTAACAAGAAACCTATTGCCGTCAGGAGAGTAAATTCACCCATCAATCGAGGCATCACAATTGCCGCTACGAATGCCGCCGCAGCAGCAAGCCAAAGACGTTTTAAGATGGTCTTGAGATCGGTGGATTTCCAACTTGCCCAAGGTCCAATTGCCATCAAGAATAAAACGGGCACCATTATCGGAACAAACACTGCATTGAAGTAGGGAGGTCCTACAGAAATCTTACCCAAGTTCAAGGCGTCAATTAACAAAGGGTAAAGCGTCCCTAACAACACCGAGCCTGCAGCTACTACCAAAAATACATTCCCCATCAAAATCAAGGTTTCGCGTGAGAGCAATGAAAACTTGCCACCCAAAGTGCTCTTAGGGGCTCTTAAAGCGTACAAGAATAGTGAAGAACCAACCACCAAAGACAGCAGAATCAAAATGAAGATCCCGCGACGTGGATCGGTTGCAAACGCATGAACTGAAGTCAATACTCCAGAACGAACCAAGAAAGTTCCGAGCAAAGACATAGAAAAAGCCATGATGGCCAACAACACTGTCCAGTTTTTAAAGCCGCCACGCTTTTCTGTTACCACTAAAGAATGCAATAAGGCCGTACCAATTAACCAAGGCATGAAAGAAGCATTTTCTACTGGATCCCAGAACCACCAACCGCCCCAACCTAATTCGTAATAAGCCCACCAAGAACCCAAGGCAATGCCGAGAGTTAAAAAGATCCAAGCAGTCGTAGTCCAAGGACGAGACCAGCGCGCCCAAGCAGCATCCAACTTACCAGAAAGCAAGGAAGCAATTGCAAAGGCAAAGGCTACCGAGAAGCCAACATAGCCCATATAGAGCATTGGCGGGTGAAATACCAATCCAGGATCTTGCAGCAGTGGATTGAGCGAACGACCATCTTGCGCAGCAGGTAAGAGACGTTCAAATGGATTGGACGTGCCTAGCACGAATAACAAGAGACCGGTTGCCACTAGCCCCAAGACGCCTAAAACACGAGCCACCATGAATTCATCCAAAGTTTTTGAAAGTTGCGCCACTGCAAAGGCCCAACCAGTCAATAAGAAAATCCATAGCAATAGAGATCCCTCATGACCACCCCAAACTGCACCCAAACGATAGACCGTGGGTAATAGTGAATTAGAGTGCTCAGCCACATAAAGCACGGAAAAATCATTTACATAAAAACACCACGCTAGCACACCAAAAGAAATGGTTAACAGCAAAAAGGAAGTCTGCGTTGCAGGTCGCGCCAAAACCAACCATTCACGTCTACCTTGTTGCGCGCCAATCAGCGGTAGTACCCCTTGAATAATCGAAACACATAAAGCCAATATAAGGGCGAAGTGACCAATTTCTGGAATCATTGAATATTCCATTATTTAGCCCCATTCTTTTGAGCTTGTTCTAGAGCGTGTTTTGCTTCAGGTGGCATATAGTTTTCATCATGCTTAGCTAATACTTCACTTGCGATAAATTGCCCATCGACATCTAACTTGCCCTGCACCACAGCGCCCTTACCTTCTTTAAATAAATCAGGAAGAATGCCTTTATAGGACACAGGAATTTCTTTTACTAAATCGGTAATGATGAAATGCACCACTAACTCGTCACGCTTTAACGATCCATCCTTAACCAAGCCACCAATACGAAAAGTTTGACCTTTAGGGGCTTTGCCAGCAACCACTTCACTTGGGGTTACGTACAGAGCGATATTGCTATTGAGGGCATTGAGAATCAATACTGCTGCAATCGCTAATGTTGCTAGGGCGCCAATAATAATTAACGCCCGTTTGTGTCTTGGCTTCACTTCATTCCTTCTTTATCGAATTTCTCAGCACGAATCTCGCGC
>CANBYN010000086.1 GCA_947373615.1 Burkholderiaceae bacterium
CAAGGTAGCGCGCTCCATAGAAATTCCTTTTTTATTCAGTATTTGTTCCATGGCTTTATCCTAATACCTTATTTCAACGATTGCCAACTTATTAATCTGCCATGAATCGCTTTACCATTCAACTTAATGAAATCAAAGCAGCCTATGCTGCAGAACCAAACCCCTCACTTGAAGTGAGATTGGAACGTATTGGTCGAATCAAAAAGATGATTGAGGCTAATGAAGAAAAGATCTGTAAAGCTCTCATGGCCGATTTTGGTGTGCGTCATTCAATTGAAACCCGCCTAGCTGAATTTCAAATGATTTATCAGGCTTGCAAATACACCCACAAGCATCTAAAAGAGTGGATGAGACCAGTTCAAATGGAGACCTCTTATATCTCGGGCTCGTCAACTGCCTGGATAGAAAGTCAATCGATTGGTGTGATAGGTATCATGAGCCCCTGGAACTATCCCATTCAATTAGCGCTAATCCCAGCAATCGCTGCTCTAGCTGCTGGTAACCGAGTGTGGCTAAAGCCTTCAGAGCGTAGTTCGCGCTCATCAGGATTTTTAGCAAGTCTGATTCAAGAATATTTTCATCCTAGTGAATTTTGTGTGACAACTGGTGGTGCGGATGTAGCAGAGCAATTTTCTGCACTCCCTTTTGCACACATCTTCTTTACCGGCTCGGAAAGCGTTGGTAAAAAAGTGATGCGCGCTGCTGCAGAAAATCTAACACCAGTCACCCTAGAGCTTGGTGGCAAGAGCCCAGCTATTATTGACTCCACAGCCAAGCTCGTTGATGCTGCTGCATCCATCATTTATGGCAAATTGCTAAATGGCGGTCAAACCTGTATCGCCCCCGATTACGTTGTGGTCGAGAAAAATAATCAAGATGCTTTAATTCAGGAACTACAAGCTGCAGCTCAATCCCAATTTAGTGAACCCGAAGAGTTAACTGGTCCAATTGATGATGGGCAATTGCAATATTGGCAAGATTTGTTAGGCGATGCGATTGATCGTGGCGCTAAAGTTATTCCCCTGTTAAATAATCCATCTTCGGGTGCGCGTAGATTTGATCCAGTAGTTTTGGTTGATGTACCTGCCGAGGCTCGAGTACTTCATGAAGAAATATTTGGTCCAATACTACCAATCATCTCCGTGTCTAATGCTAGTGCTGCAATTCAATACGTCAATAGCAAACCTACTCCACTAGCTCTCTATTGGTTCGGTAGAGATAAGAAAAATAAGCATCGTGTTCTTGAAGAAACTCGCTCAGGCGGCGTTACCATTAACGAAACTTTGTTACATGTTTCAATTGAGTCTTTGCCCTTCGGTGGTCTTGGCTCTAGCGGTATGGGCTCGTATCATGGCAAAGCAGGATTTGATACCTTCAGTCATCAGAAATCAATTTTGGAAGTACGCGGTTTATTGGGCACTAATATCCTCAAAGGAACTAAGCCTGCACGCCCACCATACGGGAAAAAAACTGAGCGCCTATTACGCCACCTGAAATAAATCAGACATTACTGGGGAATGATCAGACGAATCGCAAAGCTAATAAACAGTACGCCCGCCAAAATCCAAAGGATTGCTGTTAGATGAGGCTTTCGCTGGAAAAATTTTAGAAAAACTTGTCCAACACCAATCAAACTTGCCAAGTACGCCATACTTATTAGCTGCAGTACAACTGCAAGATAGAAAAATGTGTGAAGTGGATCTTCAAATTCCGAGCGAATAAATTGTGAAAAAAAGGCAATAAAAAAGAATATTGCCTTGGGATTGGTAAGCGATAGAGCTAGTGCGGCTACCAAGGGATGCAACTGCATCAATCGACTATGAAATTTATTTTCTGTTGCGCCACCAGCTTGCGGTTTCCAATGCTGCAATCCACTTCGCACTAAACCAAAACCCATCCACCCCAAATAGAGTGCTCCAATAGTGCGCATTAGATTAAAGATGAATGGGGAAGAAGCAAGCAAAGAGGCCGCACCCATCACTACAGCGAGCATCAATACTGAATCACCAATAAATATGCCGATTGCTCCCTGTACACCAAACCTCCAACCCCTTTGTGTGGTCACGGTTAGTACATAGAGGGAGTTGGGCCCTGGAAATAAAATAACAATTACTGTTCCCAATAAGTAAGTTGGAAAATCAATGATTCCAGCATTTGAGGGTGATAAGAGGCTTAATGTGAACCATTCCATTTGTATATCATAATTAATTCGGGATAACCCTTGTAATCAGGCTCTAAAAATGCCATAATAGGAAGCTTATTTAAGTAATTTGATTCATCGCCCCCCAGCTCTATTTCAGCGAATAGTTTAGAAGTCATAAACACAACAACGCTGCCGCTTGTCTGATGGTCGATGCCTTTGACCATCGCACCCTATAAAAACAATGGGTGCAACATACGGAGACATCCCTTAAAAGGGATGAGTAATAGCATGACTTTTTCTAAAGAAACTAAACACGAGTCGAAAGACTCAAATCACGCTGGAACTGAGTTCCAGTCTTTCGCCCTAGCAGCCCCGCTTCTGAAGAACGTTGCTGAACTAGGCTATACCCAAGCTACTCCCGTTCAAGCTCAGGTTATTCCTGCGGCTTTATTAGGTGGCGACTTATTGGTTAGCAGCCAAACTGGTAGCGGTAAAACTGCAGCCTTTTTATTGCCTTTAATAAATCAACTGATTGAAGACAATCCACACAACTCACCTGTACCAGGTCGTGCACAACCAAAAGTATTGGTACTCTGCCCTACTCGTGAATTGGCTCAACAGGTTGCTGCCGATGCAGTGAACTTAGTTCGCGGCATGAAAGGAATCCGAATCGCAACTGTTATGGGTGGCATGCCTTATGGCAAGCAGATCCAAGCATTGAAAGGTGCATTGCTAGTGGTTGCCACTCCAGGTCGTTTACTCGACTTGTGCGATAGCAAAGCCATTCGCTTAGATGATGTAAAACAACTCGTTATCGACGAAGCAGACCGCATGCTCGACATGGGATTTGCCGATGATCTCGAGGCAATTGATAAACGTTGCGCAGGTCGTAACCAAACTTTGATGTTCTCTGCAACTTTCGCGCCAAAGATTATGTCTTTAGCAAACGAGTTGACCACAGATGCCAAGCGCATTGAACTTGCTCACGCAGGTGAGAAGCACGCCAACATCGAGCAAAAGTTACACTGGGCTGACAGCATGTCACATAAGCATAAATTACTTGAACACATTTTGGCTGATGCCTCTTTGGATCAAGCGGTTGTATTTGCTAGCACTCAAGTTGAGAGCGAAAAGATTGCCGATACTCTTCGTGCTAATGGCTACGAAGCTAGCGCATTACACGGTGCGATGCCTCAAGCGGTTCGCATGCGTCGTCTTGAATCTCTTCGCAAAGGACACACCAAGATTTTGGTTGCGACCGATGTGGCCGCTCGCGGCATTGATGTACCACGTATTAGTCACGTGATTAACTTTGGCTTGCCAATGAAACCCGAAGACTATACGCATCGCATCGGTAGAACAGGAAGAGCTGGACGAAATGGGGTTGCAATCACTTTGGTTGAACATCGTGATCGCGCCAAGATCCGTAATATCGAACGCTTTACACAGCAAGATATCGTAGCTTCAGTTATCTCTGGCCTTGAACCACAAGCTAAGCCTAGCTTTGGTGGTGGTGGCGGCGGTCGCTCTGGTGGCGGTCGTTCCGGCGGTGGAGGCCGTCCTGGTGGTCGTTCAGGTGGCGGTTATGGTTCAGGCGCGCGCTCTGAGTCTCGTTTCGGTGGTGGTGGCACTGGAGGTGGAAATCGCTCAGGCAATCATTTTGAATCTCGTTCTGCTGATTCACGCCCTGCTCGCTCTGCTGATTCACGCCCTGAACGTTCTTCTGATTCGCGTCCAGCACGTTCTGCCGATTCGCGCCCTGCACGTTCTGCTGATTCGCGTCCAGCACGCCCAGCAGGTGGCCCACGCTTTGCTAAGCCAAAGACTGGCGGTCAACGTCGTAGCTTTAGCGGTAGCTGAAAATGATTCACCGCAATCGTCTCCGTTCTGCATGGAATCGAGTCGATTCCGGTGAAATACATCAAGCGCCACGTGAGTGGCAACCTTGGCTAAGTGATACTGGTTCACTCACCCAAAAAATTGAGAAAGCAATCGGTCAGAAACTGGAAGTCCAAGTTTTGCGTGACTGCCCTCAATCCTTAAATAGCGACGAAAGTCGCTATTTTCATTTCCAAATCAGACGTTGTAGAGTGCGCGAAGTTTTACTCTGCGCCAATGGCACTCCTTTAGTTATGGCTCATAGCGTAATACCGACTATGAGCTCTAGCGGTAGCAACCATCATGTTTTACGTTTAGGTAAAAAACCTCTAGGTGCTGTGCTTTTTTCTAAAACCCGAAAACACAGTAAAGCAAAACCGCCGCGTGATATTGCACGCTTAGATCGAAGTAGCGCCTTATGGAAAAAATGTGCCAAGAATTACGCCGACTTAAGTTCGCCCTTATGGGCACGCCGGACTTTATATCGATTAAAGGGTCACCCAATTCTAGTAAATGAAATTTTCTTGCCAGCATTACTGGCCTATTCTGTAGGTTAAATCGTTAACCACGCCAAAGCGGTTTTTATCAGAGCTTCATCGCCAGGTTCTGTAGTAAACACCTCCCCAAATCCAATTTGCTCAGCAGCATCAGCAATATTGTGATGTGGACATAAAGCACTAGCGCTCTGAAGTTTTTGGGTGAATTGATCATTAATGACTTCTCCCAAGTAGCGGACCGCTTCAGATGAGGTTAACAACCAAAGCGATTTTGAGAAGTCCATCTCTCTAATTGCTTGCCACGCTGGATTATCAAGATCCAAAGGCACCCGAGCGTAGGTAGAAATCGCTTCAACAGCTACGCCTGCTTTTTTTAAAGTGTCGGATAACCATTCGCGCCCGCCCTCTCCTTTAAAAATGACGATCTTTTTATTGGTCCAATCCCATCCCAAACTTTGTAACTCTTGCCATAATCCTTCTGAATCCCATTGCCCATTATTTCTTGGAATCAGAATTGGAGTTGGATTGGATTCTCGGCCAATTCCATGATTGTGCAAGGCAATCCTACTGCTTCCCCCCATCACGCCCACTGGAATAATCTTCTTGGCAAGCGCTTGCCAATCTTGCTCTAAAAGCCGCATCACACTCTCAATCGCATTGGGGCTAACAAAAATCGCTAGATCTGCCTCCTTCAAAATGCTTGCAATATGGTTTGCAAGTTGCTCATCAGTCTTGGGGGCGATCGTCAGTAAGGGCAAAGACAAGATTTCTGGAAAGCTTCGCTTAGCCAAGCTGCTCATTTCAATACTATTACTCAGCATTTCGATGAGCTGACGCGCTTGACCACTCGGTCTAGTGACAACAATAGTCTTGGTACTCATTGCGCCAATATGAATGTAGCGTTTATTTAGGAATATGCGGTATCAAATCTGCCGCCCCTTGTGACAACAAATCTTTTGCAACCGCCAAACCGAGAGCTTCAGCATCTTCAATAGATTGAACAACCGCACAGCCATCGGCAAGGCAAATTGCTGTGCCATCGGTGCTAGCGACAAAGGAACGAATTTGCATTTGATTTTGATCCCATACCGCATGAGCAGCCAGAGGAACTTCACATGAGCCACCTAGCTGGCGAGAGACCATACGCTCAGCAGAAACTGCCAATAGCGTTGGCATGTGATTTAAAGGGGCAAGCCATTGCTTGATATTGGGATGCTTACTCAAGGTTTCAATGCCAAGAGCGCCCTGCCCTGCGGCAGGTGTGTAAGGGTCATATGGAAGATATGCGCGAATGCGTTTTTCTAAACCTAAACGCTTTAATCCTGCAGCAGCCAAAATAATCGCTTGATACTCACCTCGATCTAATTTGCCCATACGCGTATCTAGGTTACCGCGTAGAGGCTGAACCTCTAAATGAGGAAACTTTGCCCGAAGGACGGACTCACGACGCAAGCTTGATGTGCCAACAATTGCCCCCATGGGAAGATCTTCAAGACTGGCATAGTCATTAGATACAAAGGCATCTCTAGCGTCTTCTCTAGCCATCACACAGGAAAGATCAAATCCTTCGGGCATAACCATTGGAACGTCTTTGAGGGAATGAACTGCTAAATCTGCTCTCCCGTCAGCCAGAGCGGCTTCTAATTCTTTTACAAACAGCCCCTTCCCCCCCACTTTAGATAGGGCCCGATCCAAAATTTGATCCCCGCGGGTAGTCATCCCCAAAATCTGCACATCGCACTCTGGATAGAGTTTTTTTAGGCAATCTTGAACATGGAGGGCCTGCCACATGGCCAAACGACTCTCTCGAGAGGCAATCACTAGGCGTTTAGGGCTCGGTATTAAGGTGGATGAGGATGAAGAATTCAGAGTTTGGGACATAACATTTAAAATAATCAAAGACCTACACCAATATACTGCCTTTATGAGCTCATCCAAAAATTCCCTAGACAACAAAGCCCAAGCTTGGTCGGCCCGTTTTGCCGAACCCGTTGACGAACTAGTACAGCGTTATACCGCCTCCATTGGCTTTGATCAACGCTTTGCCATCGTCGATATCGCCGGCTCCTTGGCCCATGCTCAGATGTTGGCCGCCCAAAAAATCATTAGCGATCAAGATTTAGCTCAGATTCAACAGGGCATGGCTCAAATCAAGGCAGAAATCGAAGCTGGTCAATTTGAATGGCAATTGGCCCTAGAAGATGTCCACCTTAATATTGAAGCCCGTTTGACTGCATTGATTGGCGATGCAGGTAAGCGTCTTCATACTGGTCGCTCGCGCAATGACCAAGTAGCGACAGATTTGCGACTTTGGCTTCGCGGCAGCGTGGATGAGATTTCCTCCACTCTCAAATCCTTACGCACTGCACTATTGGATTTAGCGGAGAAGCATGCTGGCACCATCATGCCTGGGCACACCCATTTACAAGTTGCTCAACCAATTACCTTTGGTCATCACCTTATGGCTTATTACGAAATGTTCAGCCGTGATGCTAGCCGCTTAGATGATTTACGTGCTCGATTTAATCGGCTGCCTTTAGGCGCAGCGGCATTGGCTGGAACGACTTACCCGATTGATCGGGAACAAGTTGCCAAGATATTAGGATTTGATGGAATTTGCAACAACTCTCTAGACGCAGTTTCTGATCGCGACTTTGCTATTGAGTTCTGCGCCTTTGCGTCAATCTTGATGATGCATATTTCACGCCTTTCTGAAGAGCTGATCCTCTGGCTTAGCCCACGCTTTGGTTTTATAGATTTACCCGATCGCTTCTGCACGGGCAGCTCTATCATGCCGCAAAAGAAAAACCCTGATGTTCCAGAATTGGCCCGCGGTAAAACAGGTCGTGTATATGGCGATTTAATTTCATTGCTCACTCTAATGAAGGGTCAGCCACTGGCTTACAACAAAGACAACCAAGAAGACAAAGAACCTTTATTTGATGCGGTAGATACGGTTCAAGATACCCTGCGCATTTTTGCGGAT
>CANBYN010000087.1 GCA_947373615.1 Burkholderiaceae bacterium
ATTTCTGGATATTGCTCAATCATTTTAGTAAAGGCTTCATCATCGGCAATGAGTCGGTCACGATAGCTTTCGAGAAAATGCAATTTTGCAGTTTCAGCTCTGCTAACTCCTTGAATGGCATCTAAGCGTTGCTGAATCGCATCAAGCTCTGCTTCATCTAAAAAGCGCATTAGTTTGCCAAGGTATTGCTTGTGGCGGCGGATCGCTTCAAAACTTTTAATTTTGTTGGTTTCTGCAATGGCTGCTTTGATAGCTTCATCTAAGGGGATAGTTTTAAGGGCATCGTTACTTAAGGCGGCTAAGACTTCAGCGAGCTTCTGACGTTGCGTCATTTGACGCTTTAGTTCAGATTTGCTGGGGCCTTCATCAGCTGCGACTAATTTAGGCGTGCGATTTTTCTCATTGATGTGCATTGCGTCATTTTAGACGGGTATTAGTCCTACATCATCTAAGTGCTTAATTTTGTGGTTTGGTAAATAATAGAGCCACCTCTATTGAAGTAATCCCTGTTATCTCCGACGCAAAGACTATGGCTCAAGCAAGCACTTACGACTACATCATTATTGGCGCTGGCAGCGCTGGCTGTATGTTGGCCAAGCGTTTGACTGAAAACTCGCGTAAAAAGGTGTTGCTCATAGAAGCAGGCAAAAACGATAACTATATTTGGATTCATATTCCGGTGGGTTATCTTTACTGCATTGATAACCCTAGAGCGGACTGGCGCTTTAAGACGGTTGCTGAAAAAGGCCTCAATGGCCGAGCCTTGCTGTATCCCCGCGGACGTGTCCTCGGTGGATGCTCATCGATTAACGGCATGATTTATATGCGTGGTCAATCAGGAGACTATGAGTCTTGGGTTAAGGCGACTGGGGATCAAGCTTGGTCTTGGGAAAATGCTCTCAAGCGATACAAAGACTTTGAGGACTATCACAGCGACGCTAATCCATGGCATGGCAAAGGTGGAGAGTGGACCGTTTCTAAGCAACGTCTGCGTTGGCCCATCATGGATAGGTTCAAAGAGGCTGCAGTACAAGCAGGCATTCCCGCATCGGATGATTTTAATCGAGGTGATAACTTTGGCGTGGGTTACTTTGATGTCAGTCAACGCGCCGGATGGAGGCTCAATACCTCCAAAGCATTCTTAAAAGAGGCAGTTAAACGTTCTAACCTCACAGTCATCACGCAAGCGGTAGTGAACAAATTAAAAATCGATGCCGTCACAAAAAATTGCGTTGGCGTTCAATATCTCAAAAATGGAATTACTTGTGAAGCACTGATCCACCCAGGGGGTGAAGTATTGCTGTGTGCGGGCGCGATTGGTAGCGTCCAAATTTTGGAGCGTTCTGGTATTGGCGCTGCCGATCATTTAAATACCTTAGGCATTCCAGTGCTGGCCGATTTACCGGGCGTGGGTGAGAACTTGCAAGACCACTTGCAACTGCGCATGATCTATAAGGTCAATGGAATTAAGACGTTAAATACCAAAGCAAACTCTTGGTTTGGCAAGATGATGATTGGACTTGAGTATGTCCTAAAGCGCTCTGGTCCCATGTCCATGGCGCCTTCACAGTTAGGGGCATTTGCCTATAGTTCCCCTGAGCAAAAGAGTGCCAACGTGGAGTATCACGTACAGCCTTTATCGCTTGAAAAGTTTGGTGAAGATTTACATGAATTTAATGCGTTTACGGCGAGTGTGTGTAACCTGCGCCCCACATCACGCGGTAGTGTCCATATCAACTCGCTTGATCCCGAAGCGCCGCCAGTGATCAATCCCAATTATTTATCAACCGATGAAGATCGCAAAGTTGCGGCCCAATCGTTGCGTTTAACCCGAAACATCGTCAAGAGTCCTGCGCTCGCGCCTTATGCGCCAGAAGAATATAAGCCAGGGATGCAATTTCAATCCGATGATGAATTAATCAGAGCGGCAGGCGATATCGGCACCACGATTTTTCATCCAGTGGGCACTTGTAAGATGGGACGCGATGATGATCCGATGGCCGTACTCGATTCAGAGTTGCGAGTCAGAGGCATTCATCATCTTCGGGTGGTAGATGCTTCCGCTATGCCCTCGATTACTTCTGGCAATACTGCTGCTCCGACGATGATGATTGCGCAGCGTGTTGCAGAATTGCTCACTAGTGAATAGTTCTGCGCCTCAAATCAATTCATCGCACCATCAACTCCCTGCGAGTCATTTACTGCTGGCGTTAGCGATCGTGGCGGTATGGGGCACGAACTTTGTTGTGATTAAAATTTCGTTAGGGGCTTTTCCACCATTTCTTTTTGCCGCCCTGCGCTATACATTTGCGCTTTTGCCTGCTGTCTTTTTTATGCCAAGGCCCAAAGCGCCTTGGGGCAATCAGTGTATTTATGGTTTAGCAGTAGGGGTGGGACAGTTTGGCGTCTTGTACTTTGCAATTAATGGAAACATTTCTCCTGGCTTAGCTTCCTTAGTTATTCAGACTCAGGTGTTTTTTACTATTGGCTTTGCCATGTTTTTTGCCAAAGAGCGTTTACGCCCATATCAAGTATTGGCAGTGCTCATCGCTATGACGGGTCTTGGTATTATTGCGCTGCACACTGATGCGACCACGACTTTTTTGGGATTGGCTTTAGTGGTGTTCTCGGGCTTTTCTTGGGGGGTAGCCAATACGGTTAGCCGGCGGGCGGGCTCAATTAATATGTTGTCCTATGTCGTGTGGTCAAGTGTATTTGCCATCCCCCCACTTTTTCTGATCTCATGGATCTTTGAGGGAGGCTGGAGTCAAATGAGCGCCTCAATGACCTCTGCTCCAATGGGGGCATGGTTGGGAGTATTTTGGCAATCTTGGGCTAACACGCTATTTGGATACGCAGCATGGGGCTGGTTGCTCTCTAAGCATCCTGCCGCAGTCGTCGCTCCTGCCCCTTTATTGGTGCCGATCTTTGGCATGGGGGCTTCAGCTTATTTCTTAAGTGAACCACTCCCCTTATGGAAGATGTTGGCTGCGAGCTTGGTGATTGTGGGGTTAATGATTAATCTTTTTTGGCCCAACATCCGCAATCGTTTGAGGCGCAATTTTTGACCATAGTGTTTTAGTATTCAAAGCTAATGTAAAACCCTAATAGAAAGCCCTTTTTTTGCCTCTGCATTAACTGTAAGATAGTCATTCGTTAACTGTAGTACCTATAAAAAATATAATTTACTTAATTTTGCATTTTTAGTCATGGAGACATTATGAATATTCGTCATCACATTTTTGCAGTTGCTGTTGCTGCAATGCTTACAACCGGCGCTTATGCAGCCGATATCAAACTTGGTGTTTCAGGTCCATTTACTGGCGGCTCTTCCTCAATGGGTGTGAGTATGCGTGATGGTGTGCGTTTAGCAGTAAAAGAAATTAATGCCGCAGGTGGTGTTAACGGCAATAAATTTGTTTTGGTTGAGCGCGACGACGAAGCAAAAAACGAACGTGGCGTGCAAATTGCACAAGAGTTAATCAATAACGAAAAAGTTGTTGCAACAATGGGATTTATTAATACTGGCGTAGCTTTGGCGTCTCAGCGCTTCTATCAAGATGCGAAGATTCCGGTAATGAATAACGTGGCTACAGGTACATTAATTACTAAGCAATTTCCTAATGCATCAGAAAATTATGTTTTCAGAAATGCTGCCGCTGATAGCATTCAGGCCCCTATGATCGCTAAAGAAGCGGTTGAAAAGCGTGGCTTAAAGAAAGTAGCTATTTTGGCGGACTCCACTAACTACGGTCAGTTGGGTCGCGAAGACTTGGAGAAAGCCCTGAAGACTTATGGCGTAACCCCAGTAGCGACTGAAAAGTTCAACATTGGTGACGTAGATATGACTTCACAATTGCTCAAAGCAAAAAATGCTGGTGCAGAAGTCATTTTGACTTACGCTATTGGACCTGAGTTGGCACAAATTGCGAACGGTATGGCGAAGTTGGGCTGGAAAAAGCCCATGATTGGCAGCTGGACATTATCGATGGCTAGTTTCATTGATACAGCAGGTAAGAATGGGAACGGGGCAAACATGCCAGAAACATTCATTCAAAATCCAGCGACAACTCCAAAACGCAAGGCTTTCGTAGATGCTTACTTGAAAGAGTTTCAGCCAAAGAACGGTATCATCGCTTCTCCTGTATCAGCAGCTCAAGGGTACGATTCTGTATACCTCTTGGCCGCTGCTCTCAAGCAAGCGAATAGTACAGAAGGACCTAAGATTTTGGCAGCCTTGCAAGATCTGAAGACTCCAGTCGATGGTGTTGTGATGACTTACAACAAGCCATTCTCCGCAACTGACCATGAGGCAATCAAGACTAAAGACGTCGTGATGGGTGTGGTTGAAAATGGCCGCGTTGAATTCTTAAATGCTGAAGATGCAGCAGCGAAAAAGAAGTAATCCTAGCGCGCACTGACAGGCAAATAGATTAGTTTTTTTGCGCTGCAACATTTGTAAATAAAAAGCGCCGCCTACAAAGCGGCGTTTTTGCATACAATGTCGAATTCGTTAATACAACCGTTTTAAGTATCTTTTAGGCCAATACCATGGAAATGCTTGCACAAATCCTCTCGAGCGGGATCGCAGTGGGGATGATCTACGCGGTCATCGCTTTCGGATTTCAGCTCACTTTTTCTACTTCTGGCACCTTAAATTTCGGACAGGGCGAGGCCTTAATGTTGGGTGCGCTAGTGGGTCTGACCTGTGTAGATACCTTTGGTATGAACTACTGGGCAATGATCCCCATTGTTTGTATTTTCGGAATGATCCAAGGTAGTTTTGTGGAGTTGATTGGCGTTCGTCCAGCGATCAAAATTAAATCGGAATTTGGTTGGATTATGTCCACGATTGCACTGGGCATTATTTTCAAGAACGTTGCTGAAAATATCTGGGGACGCGATGCATTGCCATTCCCCTCGCCATTGCCGATGGAGCCAATGACTTTTATGGGCGCCAATATTCTGCCAATGGAAATCTTGGTGGTAGTGGGTGCACTGGTCATGATGTTGTTGGTGGAGTTCTTTAACCGCAAAACGATTTACGGTAAAGCAGTCGTGGCCACCGCAAATGATCGTGATGCTGCTGGCTTAATGGGCATCAACACCAGTATGGTCATTACCTTCTCTTACGCCTTATCTTCTTTGACAGCAGCCTTTGCTGGTGTATTAATTGCACCACTGACACTGACAGGCGCAACAATGGGCGGTGCCTTAGGTTTAAAGGCTTTTGCAGTCGCCATTATTGGCGGTTTATCTAGCGGTCTGGGAATTATTGTTGGTGGCTTGATTTTAGGAATTGTAGAAACCGCAACGGGATTCTATATTTCTACTGGCTATAAAGATGTACCAGGACTCATCTTGTTATTGCTCGTGCTGGCATACAAACCTTCTGGTCTCTTCGGCAAATCTGCAATTAAGAAAGTCTAATGATGAAATTGAAGTCTCATATCCCTCTATTAATTGCTATCGTTGGCTTATTTTTATTGCCGCTGGTGATTCATAATCCTTATTACATTCACTTAGCTGAAACCATTCTGATTTACACCATCTTGTTATTTGGTTTGGATATCGTGGTCGGTTATGTGGGTCAAGTTTCATTGGGTCATGCTGCGCTCTTTGGTGTTGGTTCTTATACAGCGGGCATTTTATTTTTCCATTTTGGATTGCCAATTTGGGTAACAATTCCTGCCTCCATTCTGGTCACTGCATTTTTCGGGGGCATCTTGGCATTACCAGCCCTGAAGGTAGTTGGTCCTTACTTGGCGATGGTGACCTTAGCCTTTGGAACCATTGCCCAAATCTTGATTAACGAGATGACTTGGCTCACTGAAGGTCCATTGGGCATTAAGTTAACAAGACCAGAACTCATGGGCGTACCCATGACTAAGGCGGAATACTTCTGGTTAGTTGCAATTGTCATGATCCTAGCGTTAATAGTGATTGATCGATTTGTGAAATCACAAATGGGTCGTGCTTTTGAGGCTTTGCGCGATAGCCCGATTGCATGTGACTGTATGGGCGTATCGGTTTATCGCTTTAAGGTGATTGCATTTGTGATCAGTGCTGGCTTTGCTGGCTTGGCTGGTTGCTTGTATGCTTATTCAGAGCAATACATTTCACCAAATACCTACAACAACGAATTAGCTGTTCTCTTTTTACTTGGCATCATTATGGGTGGACGTAAGTCGCGCCTTGGTGCGGCGATTGGTGCGGCGATCATTGTGTTATTGCCAAAATTATTGGATGACATTAACTTATTCCGCATCGTCGCTTCCATTATTGCGATTGTGGTTGTCGTTGGTGCGGGAATGGCATTATTTAAAAAAGTGACGACCCCAAGACGGGTAGCCGTGCCAATTGCTGGTGTCGTTGGTTTGGCAGTTTTCTCCTTCTGGCTCAATAGCATTTCTGACTGGCGCCTAAGTATTTTCGGCTTCATGATTTTATTAGTGGTGTATTACTTGCAGAACGGGATTGTGGGTTTTGCAAAAAGCTTCTACCTGTCGATTGCTGGAAAAGCTAAAACTTCCCGCGGCGGTGATCATGGAGAAGTGGATGACTCGATTAGCTTTATTAGCGCTGTTGCCAATCAAAACACGGGCGCTGAGTTATTAAAGGTCGAATCAATTTTGATGCAGTTTGGTGGTTTGAAAGCCTTGAACAACGTTGACCTTAGCATCAAGCGCGGCACGATTCACGGCTTGATCGGACCCAATGGTTCTGGTAAGAGCACGATGATGAACGTGTTGACTGGGATTTACGTACCTACTGCAGGTAACGTTTTATATGCTGGCCAGAGCGTGGTTGGCAAAACCTCTTCTGATATCGCCTTATCTGGCATCGCTCGTACTTTCCAAAACGTACAACTCTTTGGTGAAATGACCGCCATCCAAAATATTTTGGTGGGTTTGCATCACACCTTTAAATCCAATATGGTGGAAATTGCCTTGCATCTGCCACGCTATAAGAAAGAAGAAGCAGAGGCGCATGCTCGTGCGATGGCGCTGCTCAAATTTGTTGGCTTAGATGAATTAGCTAATGAAGAAGCGCGGAACTTGCCATACGGTAAGCAACGTTTGCTAGAGATTGCTCGCGCTCTGGCGTTGGATCCGGAATTGCTTCTTTTAGATGAGCCGGCTGCAGGTTTGACTGCGCCGGATATTAAAGAGCTCTTGCGCATTATTCGTAAGATCCGCGATAACGGTATTACCTTCATCCTGATTGAGCATCACATGGATGTGGTGATGTCGGTTTGCGATACCGTATCCGTATTGGACTTCGGTCAGAAGATTGCCGAAGGCAAGCCAGCTGAAGTTCAGGCAGACGAGAAGGTGATTCATGCCTACTTGGGTACTTAATCACTAGAACCATATTGAATCGGTAAATACCATGTTATCTATTAAGAATCTTGAAGCAGGCTACGGCAAAGTGAAGGTCCTCCACGGCATCAATATTGATGTTCCTAAAGG
>CANBYN010000088.1 GCA_947373615.1 Burkholderiaceae bacterium
ATTGAAGGCCAATACCTTCACTTCATATGGTCTGATCTAGAGCCTAGTGATAAAAACCAAGAGGTTCTAGCAAGCCTACTAACTTATGGTCAGCCTTTTAGCTCGCAATTGAAAACTGGCAAGTCTTGGTTTGGCAAAGGCTCTGGTGATGTGCAAGGGGCTATTGTGATTCCCCGATTAGGCACGGTTTCCCCATGGGCAAGTAAAGCAACTGACATTGCACGTCAATGCGGCCTTGATGTTTTGCGTATTGAGCGCGGTGTTCAGTTTTCATGGAAGGCAAAAAAATCTTTAACTTCCGAGCAAACACAATTGGTGCTTGCGGCATTGCATGATCGAATGACTGAAGCGGTCATTGATTCAGTTGATGAGGCAAATGCGCTCTATCAATCATTAGAAGATCGACCATTAAAGCGCATTCCTGTGCTCGCACAAGGCAGGGCAGCTCTCGATAAAGCCAACCAAGATCTGGGTCTAGCCTTATCGGATGATGAAGTTGCTTATTTAACAGAAAATTTCATTCGTTTAGAGCGCAATCCAAGTGATGTCGAGTTAATTATGTTTGCCCAAGCAAACAGCGAGCATTGTCGTCACAAGATTTTTAATTCGAGCTGGACCATTGATGGTGATGATCAAGAGCGCTCTTTATTTGCCATGATCCGCAATACTCACCAGTTAAAACCTGAAGGCACGATTGTTGCTTACTCCGATAACTCGGCTGTCATGGTTGGCTGTGAAGCTGAAACTTGGACTCCACAAGGAGCGCAACATCATTACGAAAAAAAGAATCTTTTAGTACATACCTTAATGAAGGTGGAGACCCATAATCACCCGACTGCAATTGCTCCATTTCCCGGTGCATCAACTGGTGCTGGTGGAGAAATTCGTGATGAAGGCGCTACTGGTATAGGTGGGCGTCCTAAAGCAGGTCTAACAGGATTCTCTGTTTCTAACCTGAATATTCCTGGAACAAATCTTCCATGGGAGGATGAGAAATACGGCAAACCCGAACGCATTGCTACTCCACTGCAAATCATGATTGAGGGTCCTTTAGGCGGCGCGGCTTTTAATAATGAGTTTGGTCGGCCAATATTAGGGGGGTATTTCCGCGTGTTTGAGCAGACCCTTGATGGGGTCCGCCGTGGTTATCACAAGCCCATCATGATCGCTGGCGGTATTGGTAGCATTGACTCTATCCATACCGAGAAAAAAGCCATTCAGCCTGGGCACCTTTTGATTCAACTTGGCGGCCCAGGAATGCGTATTGGTATGGGCGGGGCCACAGGAAGTTCAGTGGCTACTGGCACGAATACTGCTGATTTGGATTTCGATTCTGTGCAACGGGGCAATCCTGAGATGGAGCGTCGTGCACAAGAGGTGATTAATGCGTGCCGGGCGCTTGGCGATAAGAATCCTATTGTTTCCATTCATGACGTTGGTGCAGGGGGTTTATCAAATGCCTTTCCTGAGCTGGCAGATGGAGCTGGTTTAGGGGCAAATTTCAAATTGAGAAATGTGCCCCTCGAAGAGAGTGGTATGAGTCCTGCGGAGATTTGGTGTAACGAATCTCAAGAACGCTATGTTTTAGCAATTGAGTCTAAAGATTTAGATTTATTTAAATCCTTCTGTGAACGTGAACGTTGCCCGTACGCAGTAGTTGGTGAGGCTACGGCAGAGCGTCAATTGCAGTTGAGTGATTCAAAACAAAATCCAAACGAAGATGCCGCTAAGCCGATCGATATGCCAATGGAAGTTCTGCTTGGCAAACCGCCGCGTATGCATCGTGATGTAAAAAGAGTAGCTCAAGAATTTTCTGAATTAAATGTCACTGATGCTGACTTGGCCAAATCTATTGCTTGGGTATTGCAACAGCCAACGGTTGCTAGCAAATCATTTTTAATTACGATTGGCGATAGAACGGTTGGTGGTCTAAACGCACGTGATCAATTTGTTGGCCCATGGCAAGTTCCTGTAGCTGATTGTGCTGTCACCATGATGGATTACCAGGGCTACCGAGGCGAAGTAATGTCGATGGGCGAAAGAACCCCCTTAGCTGTCATCGATGCACCTGCTGCAGCTCGCATGGCAGTCGGTGAAGCCATCACCAATTTGTTAGCGGCGGATATCAGTAGCCTTGAGGGTGTTAAGTTATCGGCAAACTGGATGGCTGCTTGTGGTGCTCCAGGGGAAGATGCTAAGTTATATGATTCGGTTAAAGCTATCGGCATGGAACTTTGTCCAGCCCTAGGAATCTCTATTCCAGTTGGAAAAGATTCTTTATCCATGGCCACTGAATGGCGTGATGGCGAACAGGCTAAAAAAGTAGTTTCGCCAGTTTCTCTAATTATTTCAGCCTTCTCTTCAGTGCAAGATGTACGCAAAACATTGACTCCGCATTTAACACTAAAGAATGGCGATGGAAGTGCATTAGATACAGAACTCATTTTGATTGATTTGGGACGCGGCAAGAATCGTATGGCGGGCAGCATCCTTGCTCAAGTACTCAATCAGTCAGGAAAAAGCGCTCCAAATGTAGATCATCCTGAAGATCTCAAGGCTTTAGCAGCAGCTATTATTGAACTGCGCAAAGAAGGTAGATTGTTGGCCTATCATGATCGTTCTGATGGTGGACTGTTAGCAACGGTTTCTGAAATGGCGTTTGCTTCTCACTGCGGCATCTCTATCAACGTAGACATGATTGCTGTGGATGTAGGCCAAGAACCTGATCATGGCGATGCTAAGAATTGGGCTCAACAAGTATCTGGGCGTCGTCATGAACAGACACTGCGTGCTTTATTTAATGAAGAGCTTGGCGTTGTCATTCAAGTTCGTAGGGATGAGCGAGATGCTGTCTTTGCCGTTCTTCGTAATCTAGGATTGAGTGCATTTAGCCATGTGATTGGCAAACCAAACACTAACGGACGCATTGAGATCTGGCGCGATGCCAAAAATATCTTTGCTGAGCCACGTGAAGTTTTGCAAAAGATGTGGACCAATACAAGTTATCAAATTGCTCGTTTGCGCGATAACCCAGATTGTGCCGAGAGTGAATTTGCGCTTTTAGATAACTTGGCTGACTCAGGGATGTCTCCTAAGCTGACATTTGATATTGCTGATGACATTGCCGCTCCCTTTATTCAAAAAGGCGCACGTCCTAAAGTCGCCATATTGCGAGAGCAGGGCGTTAATTCTCATGTCGAAATGGCTTATGCCGTGAACTGGGCTGGCTTTGACAGTTACGACGTGCATATGTCTGACTTGTTAAGTGGTAAAGCGAAGTTAGAGGATTTCCGTGGTTTGATTGCCTGTGGTGGTTTTAGCTATGGCGACGTATTAGGCGCTGGTGAAGGTTGGGCTAAGACCATCCTCTTCAATCGGCAATTACGCGATCAATTTTCAACTTTCTTTAATCGCCAAGATAGTTTTGCCTTAGGCGTTTGTAACGGTTGCCAGATGATGAGCAACCTCTCAGACATTATTCCAGGAGCTGAGGCTTGGCCAAAGTTCACACGCAATCAATCTGAGCAATATGAGGCGCGATTGGTGATGGCGGAAGTGCTTGCCTCGCCATCGATATTTACCCAAGGCATGGAAGGCAGTCAATTGCCAATTGCCATTGCACACGGGGAAGGTTTTGCGAATTTCAGTGGGCAAGGAAACTTAGATCAGATACAGAAGCAGGGCTTAGCTGCACTACGATTCGTCGATCATCAGGGCAATCCTACCGAAACCTATCCAATGAACCCCAACGGCTCCCCAGGTGGGTTAACTGGGGTTACAACGCCTGATGGACGGTTTACGGTCATGATGCCTCATCCTGAGCGTGTTTTTCGTGCTGCACAGATGAGTTGGTGCCCTCCAGAGTGGCTTGATACACCTGATGGAGCCAGCCCTTGGTTGCGATTATTTCGCAATGCACGTAGCTGGGCTAAGTAATTCGTGTTTGCAATGGAGCCGGTAACATTTTCCGAGAGCGGTGGAATTCGCTATTTGCATTTTGGGAGTGAGTTAATCCAGGGGGCAATGCGTATTCGTGATCCCGATGAGATCTATTTGGAGTACAACCAGCAAATGATGGCTTGGTTACTTTTTTTAGAGACTAAGCCTGGAATGCGAGTTGCTCAACTGGGTTTAGGTACCGGGGCATTGACCAAGTTTCAACATCGTTTTTGCCCTGCAGTTAAAACAACCGTGGTTGAACTCAATCCATCGGTAATCGTGGCTGCAAGATCTATGTTTTTTACTCCAGACGATGACCGTAAGCTGGAGACTTTGCAAACAGATGCCAAAGTCTTTGTTAATAACACAAAATATCATGGCCAATTTGATGCGGTACAGGTTGATCTTTATGATGCAATTTGTGATGGTCCGGCGGCCAGTTCATTAGACTTCTACAAGGGTTGCTACGACCTTCTGAAGGCTCCTGGCGTAATGACCGTCAATTTATTCTCCCGTCATAAAAGCTTCGATATAAACCTTAAGAATATTTGTGAGGCTTTTCATAATCGGGTTTTGTTATTTCCTGAGTCTCATGATTGCAATATAGTGGCGATCGGGTTTAAAGGTCCCAAACTTGAGACACAGTGGAAGGATGTGAGTAAACGAGCAAAACTCATTCTTGAAAAAACCGGGCTACCAACAAATAAATGGGTGTCTGGCATTAGTCGAGAAAATGCACGTCAAGAAGATATGCTTTCTATCTAAATCTCTATATTTAGCAAAAGAAAAAGGCGATCAAAAGATCGCCTTTTTTAATTCCGAGACCCAGTTACAGGTCGCGGAAAAATTCATGCTCAAACAGTCACGGTGTCTGCAACATCACTAAAGGCTTTTAACTTATCAAAGCTCATATATCTATACACTTCACCAGCCTTAGCATTCAGGGCTTGAACTTGCTCTAAGTATTCAGCTGGAGTCGGTAGGCGCCCAAGAAGTGCTGCAACTGCAGCTAATTCAGCAGAAGCCAAAAAGACACGCGTATCGATACCTAAGCGATTAGGAAAGTTACGGGTTGAAGTGGATACAGCAGTAGAGCCCTTTCGGATTTGAGCTTGGTTACCCATACAGAGCGAGCAACCTGGGCTTTCCATGCGTGCACCAGCAGCGCCCAACATGCCGTAATAGCCTTCTTCCATCAAGACCATCGCATCCATCTTCGTTGGAGGAGCAACCCATAAACGTGTTGGCATATCTTTTTTGCCTTGTAATACTTGGCCAGCTGCTCGGAAGTGACCGATATTCGTCATGCATGATCCGATGAAAACTTCATCAATCTTTTCACCTGCAACCTCAGACAAAACTTTGACGTCATCTGGGTCATTAGGGCACGCAAGAATTGGTTCCTTGATTTCATCGATATTGATTTCGATGATCTCTTTATAGTCCGCATTTGGATCAGCTTGTAGAAGTTGTGGGTTTGCAATCCAAGCTTCCATGGCCTTAATACGACGTCCAAGAGTACGCTTATCTTCATAGCCATTAGCAATCATCCACTTCATTAGGGTGATGTTAGATTGCATGTACTCAATGATTGGCTCTTTATTGAGGTGAACGGTGCAGCCACCAGCAGAACGCTCAGCAGACGCATCTGATAATTCAAATGCTTGTTCAACTTTGAGATCAGGCAAGCCTTCAATTTCCAAAATACGGCCAGAGAAAATATTCTTTTTGCCTTGCTTTTCAACAGTCAACAAGCCTTTTTTGATTGCGTATAAAGGAATGGCATTTACTAAGTCACGCAAAGTAATGCCAGGCTGCATCTTGCCTTTGAAACGCACCAATACTGATTCAGGCATATCTAATGGCATCACACCAGTAGCTGCAGCAAAGGCTACTAAGCCTGAGCCAGCAGGAAAGGAGATGCCGATAGGGAAGCGGGTGTGACTATCGCCACCAGTACCACAGGTATCTGGAAGTAGTAGACGGTTTAACCAGCTATGAATCACACCGTCACCAGGACGCAATGCAATACCACCGCGATTGGTCATAAATGGCGGCAATTCATGTTGAGTGCGAATGTCGACTGGTTTTGGATAGGCCGAGGTATGACAGAAAGATTGCATCACGAGGTCTGAAGAGAAACCTAGGCAAGCTAAATCTTTAAGCTCATCACGAGTCATGGGACCGGTAGTGTCTTGTGAGCCAACTGTAGTCATGCGTGGTTCGCAATAAGTCCCCGGGCGAACGCCTTGACCTTCGGGCAACCCACAAGCGCGGCCAACAATTTTCTGGGCCAAACTAAAGCCCTTCTTGTTATCGACTGGGTTTACGGGCAAACGGAATTCGGTAGAAGCAGGCAAGCCAAGGGCAGCACGTGCTTTTGCAGTTAATCCGCGTCCTACGATCAAAGGAATACGACCGCCAGCACGCACTTCATCAAGAATCACTGGTGACTTTAATGAGAAGCTAGTGATTTCACTACCATTTTTAAATACTTTGCCCTCATAAGGACGAAGTTCAATTTCATCGCCCATATTCATTTGTGAAACATCTAACTCGATTGGCAATGCTCCAGAATCTTCCATGGTGTTAAAGAAAATTGGTGCAATGTTGGTGCCTAGACATACACCTCCAAAACGTTTGTTTGGAACAAATGGAATATCCTGACCTGTCCACCAGAGAACTGAGTTGGTAGCAGATTTACGTGAAGAACCAGTGCCAACAACATCGCCTACATAAGCAATTTGATTGCCTTTTTTCTGAAGAGCAGCAATTTGCTTCATCGGTCCGCGCACTCCTGTCTCATCAGGCTCTATGCCAGGACGTGGGTTCTTAAGCATAATCGTTGCATGCAATGGAATATCAGGACGACTCCAAGCGTCTGGAGCTGGAGATAGATCATCAGTATTAGTTTCACCCGTCACTTTGAATACAGTGAGCTTCATGCTCTCTGGAACAGCAGGGCGGCTAGTAAACCACTCAGCATTCGCCCAGCTTTGCATTACCGCTTTGGCATTGGCGTTCCCTTTTTCGGCTAGCTCTTGAACATCATTGAAGTAGTCAAACATCAATAGGGTTTTCTTGAGAGCTTCTGCAGCAGCAGCGCCACATTCGGCATCAGCCAATAACTCAACCAATGGCTTGATGTTGTAACCACCAAGCATGGTGCCCAATAATTCGGTAGCACGTACGCGAGAAATTAATGGAGATTTTTCTGTGCCTTTGGCAAGTGCATCTAAAAATTCAGCTTTTACTTTTGCCGCATCGTCAACACCAGCTGGTACACGATGAGTGATTAATTCCACAAGCTCAGCTTCTTTGCCTGCTGGTGGATTTTTTAACAATTTCACCAATTCAGCAGTTTGATCCTTGGTTAAAGGAAGAGCGGGAATACCAAGGGCTGCGCGTTCAGCAACTAGGGCGTTATAGGCATCTAACATTATGTTTCCTATGTGGTAATAGTGATCAATAGAAAGGGAAGGCCAAAAGGGAATTTTCTCCCGTTTTGCAAAATTATAGTGGTTAAT
>CANBYN010000089.1 GCA_947373615.1 Burkholderiaceae bacterium
GTACGTGATTCAGGTTACGAAGACATGGTTTCTTCGGGGATTGTTCTGACTGGTGGCACTGCCTTAATGCCGGGAATGGTTGACTTGGCTGAGCAAGTGTTCTTAAGACCAGCTCGCATTGGCATACCAGAATACCGTGGCCATTTACATGAAATTTTACGTAGTCCCAGATACGCCACCAGCATTGGGTTGCTGATGGAAGGTCAAGCGCAGTTATTACGTGGCCGTCGGGTTTCTCAATCAGGCGCGTTACAAGGAGTTATTTCGCGCATGAAGGAATGGTTTGCAGGAAATTTTTAAGTTTTTTCGTCGTCATCAATGTAGTACTTTTGTTACCTAGGAGGGTATATGGAATTTGAAATGTTAGATCAAGAAACAGCTGGCAAAACCATGATTAAAGTGGTCGGAGTCGGCGGTGCTGGTGGCAATGCAGTCCAGCATATGATCCGTCGTGGAGTTAGCGGCGTAGAGTTTATTTGCATGAACACCGATGCTGGCGCTTTGCAGCGTTCAGAGGCATCTGTGAATTTGCAACTGGGCTCTAGCGGATTAGGTGCTGGTGCTAAACCAGAAATCGGTGCAGCCTCTGCTCAGGAAGCTCGCTCACGCATTGCTGACACTTTGCAAGGTGCTCATATGGTGTTCATTACTGCTGGTATGGGCGGCGGCACTGGGACTGGCACAGCTCCAATCGTGGCTCAAGTAGCTAAAGAGATGGGCATTTTGACGGTTGGCGTCATTAGCAAACCATTTGATTTCGAAGGTGTTAAGCGATTGAAGGTTGCTGAAAATGGCGCTGCTGAACTCGAATCTTATGTGGATTCTTTAATTGTTGTTCTCAATGAGAAGTTGTTTGAAGTAATGGGTGAAGATGCTGAGTTTGATAAAGCATTCGCTTGTGCTGATGACGTATTGCATAACGCCGTTTCCGGCATTGCTGAAATCATCAATGTTCAAGGTTTGATTAACGTCGACTTTGAGGATGTGAAAACAGTTATGGGTGAGCAAGGTAAAGCCATGATGGGAACAGCCACTGTTTCCGGTATGGATCGCGCACGCTTGGCTGCCGAAGCTGCAGTTGCTTCGCCGTTGCTTGAGGGTGTTGATTTATCGGGTGCGCGTGGCGTACTGGTCAATATTACTGCTAGCCGTTCATTGAAGTTGTCTGAAACACGTGAAGTGATGGCTGCGATTCGTGGCTATGCTGCCGACGATGCAACTGTGATCTTCGGTACTGTGTATGACGAAAGCTTGGGTGATGCATTACGCGTAACGGTGGTTGCTACTGGTTTGAATAATCCTCAATCACGTCAAAATCATCAGCCTGAAGTAGTTTGGAGGCAAGCTACCGGCACGCATGATGCCATGCCAACCATGGCTGACCTCAATAGTTTTGCTCCTGCGAGTGCATCAGCGGCAATTAGTAAGGGCGGTCTAGATTCTGCTTTAAGCACAAGCGCGGGTATGGCGTTGACGGGTGCAGGGAGCGCCCCTTCAACAACTGCTCAACCAGTAAGTGGCGGTGTTGATTACAGTCAATATGATTTGCCGCGGGTTTTTCGTAACTCTCGTGAGGCGACTTCTGCGCCTGTATTAGGTGCGGACAGCTCTCCTCAGGCTAAATCCATGCTGGATAAAGGGGCTGATTATTATGAAATTCCAGCCTTTTTACGTAAGCAAGCAGATTAATTGACTGCTCAATACAATAGATAGTTGCGAAATGCCAGCGCGGCGCCCCTCCGGACGACGAATCCCGCGCTAGCGTTGGCATACTTACTTACAACCATTTATTGGAGATGTCATGATTACTGTCGGACAAAAATTACCAAACGCTACTCTTTATGAATTTTTTAATGAAGAGAGTGAAGGCTGCTCCTTGGGACCAAATGCCTTTGAGGTTGAGAAACTTGTAGCTGGTAAAAAAATTGTGATCTTTGCATTACCTGGAGCATTTACCCCAACATGCTCCGCAAAGCACGTGCCAGGATACGTTGAGCACTATGATGCTATTAAAGCAAAAGGTGTTGATGAAATTTGGTGTATCTCTGTAAATGATCCATTTGTGATGGGTGCTTGGGGACGTGATCAAAAGGTTGGAAAAAAAATTCGCATGATGGGCGATGGCAGTGGCGAGTTCACTAAAAAGATGGGTACTGAGTTGGACTTAAGCGCCCGTGGTTTAGGGGTGCGCTCAGATCGTTATGCCATGATTATTGAAGATGGTGTAGTGAAAACTTTAGATCGGGAAGCTCCAGGTAAGTTTGAAGTGAGCGACGCCGCTTCAATTTTGAAAAAATTGTAATTTTTTACTTAATATCCCCTGAATCTAGAGAGATCAATGATTAAGCAAAGAACAATTGCCACCCCAGTCAAAACGGTAGGAATTGGTTTGCACTCAGGTCACAAGGTAACGATTTCGATTAAGCCTGCACCGATAAATTCAGGGGTTCAGTTTGTGCGTGTTGATACGCCAGATCAGACAGTTATACCTGCAACTGCTTTGGCTGTAGGCGATACACGACTTGCATCTGTTATTCAAAAAGATGGTGTCCGAGTTTCCACGGTAGAGCACTTGCTATCTGCTAGCGCTGGACTGGGTTTGGATAATCTATTGGTCGAGCTTGATGGCGAAGAAGTACCCATTATGGATGGTAGTGCTGCTTCATTCTTGTTTTTAATTGATTCTGCCGGTATTGCTGAACAAGAGGCACCTCGGCAGTTTTTGGTGATTAAAAAGCCCATCGAAGTTCGTGAAGACGATAAGTTTGCGCGCCTAGAACCTTTCTTCGGGTTTAAGTTGGATTTCACCATTGACTTTAAGCATCCAGCCGTAGATAAAACGGGTCAACACTTTGTGGTGGATTTTGCAGAACAGTCCTATCGCAGTGAAATTGGTCGTGCTCGCACTTTTGGCTTTGCGCATGAAGTTGAAGCCTTAAGAGGAATGGGTTTGGCGCGTGGTGGTAGCTTGGATAATGCAATTGTTTTAGATGAACATCGAATTTTGAATAACGAAGAACTTCGTTATGAAGATGAGTTTGTTCGCCACAAAATCTTGGACGCTATTGGAGATCTCTATCTTATTGGCCATCCAATCGTGGGTGCATATGTGGCTGAAAAATCGGGCCATGCCTTAAACAACGCTCTTTTGCGTAAGCTTTTGGAAGACCCTAGCTCTTATGAAATCAACACTTTTTCTGAAAATAAAGTTCCTAGAGCCTATTCTGAAGAACGTCAGCCACTCTTTTTTGACTGGTAGCCTCAAATCCTTGGTTACTTCGGCTTGCTTTGTAATAGCCTCTTAACAGCCTTATGTAAGTCTGAATCTGGCACAAGTTTTTCTAGAAGCTCTTCCCACGATTTCTTTGCTATTTCATTGAGTCCTTTGGGTTTTTCACGTTTTTGATCGGCTGAGCGAGGTTTTATTTCCCATGCTGCCGCTGCTGGTTTTACACGTACTTTAATAGTGCTACAAGTAAGACCTAATTTCGATAACTCATTGATTAAACTAGGTAATATTTGCTGTAGTCGGCTAGCTATACTTGCGTTACTAACTAGTAAAAAGAGCTCATTTTGCCCTCCAGAGCGCCACCCAGCTTCAATTTTAGGCATTAGGTGCTCTAAATCCAGCTTGGCTAAAGCTAAGCCCAAGGTAGATTTGAGTTTGGCCAAATCTTCGGTCTTGGCTAGAATTCCCCCAAGACCTCTGGATTCTCGTAAGTAATCTAACCAGTCATGGGCTGCTGGCTTGCGAGAGGGCTTAGGGGCAAAGTTCATAAAAAATAGGGTTGCGGGTGATAAACTCAAGGACTTAATTTTCTTCAATATCCCATGGTAATCGGTCTTCTTAAAACCCTGGTCGGCAGTCGAAACGACCGCCTCTTAAAACAGTATCGCAAAGTTGTTGCTAAGGTCAACGCTTATGAAGCGAGCCTGCACTCTTTGGATGACGCTGCTCTTGCTGCTAAAACAGCTGAATTCAAGTCCCGCTTAGCTGCTGGAGAGACTGTAGATGAAATTACTGCTGAAGCATTTGCAGTGGTTCGTGAGGCAAGTACTCGCGTGATGAAAATGCGTCATTTTGATGCCCAGATTCTCGGCGGTATAGCGTTGCATCAAGGCAAGATTGCTGAAATGGGAACTGGAGAAGGAAAAACTCTAACAGCAACTCTCCCAGTGTATTTGAATGCTTTGACCGGCAAGGGTGTACATGTTGTTACGGTAAACGATTACTTAGCGCAGCGTGATGCTGAATGGATGTCTAAGCTCTATAACTTTTTGGGCATGAAGGTAGGGGTGAATCTATCGCAGATGGATCACACTGCCAAACAAGAAGCGTACGCAGCAGATATTACTTACGGTACCAACAACGAATTTGGTTTTGATTACTTACGCGACAACATGGTCCAAGACTTGGATCAACGCGTACAACGTGGATTGGCTTATGCGATTGTCGATGAAGTCGATTCCATTTTGATTGATGAGGCACGTACGCCTTTGATCATTTCTGGACAGGCCGAAGACCACACTGATCTTTATATCAAAATTAATGCATTACCTTCTTACCTAGAACGTCAAATCGGCGAAGAAAAATCAGACGGTACAGGCGTTGAGAAGCCGGGTGATTATTGGGTGGATGAAAAGTCTCAGCAGGTTTATCTCACTGAGCAAGGTCACGATAAGGCCGAGGAGATACTGGTGCAGTTGGGCGCTTTAAATGACGGCGCCTCTTTGTATGCTCCACAGAATATTACATTGATGCATCACGTCTATGCAGCCTTGCGCGCGCATACTTTATATAACCGTGACCAACACTATGTAGTTCAAAATAATGAAGTCATTATTGTTGACGAATTCACTGGTCGTTTGATGCAAGGTCGTCGTTGGTCTGACGGCTTACATCAAGCCGTAGAGGCTAAAGAGGGTGTGCCGATTCAGAATGAAAATCAAACCCTTGCAACGATTACATTCCAGAATTACTTCCGTATGTACGGCAAGTTGGCAGGTATGACGGGCACCGCTGATACCGAGGCCTATGAGTTCAAGGAAATCTATAACCTTGAAACGGTGGTGATTCCTCCAAACCGTATTAGTCAACGAAAAGATAAGCAAGACCAGATATTCAAGTCTTCACGTGAACGCTATGACGCAGTGATTAAAGACATTGAAGATTGTTTTCAGCGTGGCCAACCCGTATTGGTTGGTACAACCTCAATTGAAAATTCCGAATTAATTGCGAGCTTATTAGAAAAGCGCAAGTTACCGCATCAGGTATTGAATGCTAAACAGCATGCTCGTGAAGCAGAAATCATCGCTCAAGCAGGTCGCCCAAAAATGATTACGATTGCCACCAATATGGCTGGTCGTGGTACGGACATTGTTTTGGGCGGAAATGTTGGCAAGCAGTCTTCATTAATCGAAGCCGATGCTGCGCTTGCTGACGAAGAAAAAGCAACCCGCATTAAGGGCCTTCAAGATGAATGGCAAAGCATTCACGATCAAGTGTTGGCTGCGGGTGGTTTGCATATCATCGGCACGGAGCGCCATGAGAGCCGTCGTATTGATAATCAATTAAGAGGCCGTTCTGGCCGTCAAGGTGACCCAGGATCATCTCGATTCTATCTTTCCTTGGATGATGCTTTACTACGTATATTTGCTGGCGATCGCTTGCGCGCAGTAATGGAGCGTCTGAAGATGCCTGATGGCGAGCCTATTGAGGCTGGTATGGTTACGCGTTCTATTGAGTCTGCTCAGCGTAAGGTTGAAGGTCGCAACTTTGATATTCGTAAACAGTTATTGGAATATGACGACGTTGCAAATGATCAGCGCAAAGAAACCTACCGACTCAGAAATGAAGTGCTTGAGAGCAAAGATATAGGCGATTTAATTGCCAATTTGCGTGAAGATGTTTTGCGTTCGGTTTGCTCTATTTATGTACCCCATGAATCCATGGAAGAGCAATGGGAATTAGCGGGTCTTGAAAGTGCCTTGGCAAGCGAGTGGGGTCTTACCGTAGATCTGAAGAATTGGGTTGAGGGTGCTGAGACTGTCGAAGAAGCAGAAATTGTCGACAGAGTGCTTCAAGCAGCTAAAGAAACTTATGATGCTAAGGTGGATTTAAGTGGGCGCGAGTCGTTCGCTGGTTTTGAGCGCTCTGTATTGTTGTATAGCTTAGATAGTCACTGGCGCGAGCACTTGGCCGCATTGGACCATTTGCGTCAAGGCATTCATTTACGTGGCTATGCCCAAAAAGATCCTAAACAAGAGTACCGTCGTGAAGCTTTTGAGTTGTACGGTGAGTTATTGAATGTCATCAAGAATGATGTTGTAAAAAACATCATGACAGTTCAGATCAGAAGTGCTAGCGAGTTAGATGAAGCCGCAGAGTCGATGAATGAAGACTTGGCAAAACTCTCCGATGTTCAGTACCAGCATGCCGATCCCGAGCAAGAGGTTGCTGGTTCCACAGGAGATCGTGGAGCGGCGATTAGTGTTAAACCAGCACCTGAGCGCGCAGGACCAAAGGTGGGGCGCAATGATCCTTGCCCATGCGGTAGCGGTAAAAAGTACAAGAACTGTCACGGCGCGCTTGCATAGCTAGTTTTAGCTTTCACTACTAATAATTGGGGGTTCTAGCCCCCATGTTTTTGGTCGCGTTCTAAGTTTTAGGGGTTTCCCTAACTATCTCGGTCATGCAAATTCGTTGAGTATTAGCGCTTATATGCAAAAAATTGCATTTAAGCGCAAAAGGAATCAGCATGCAAAAGTCCCTGCACATCAACGCAGATAAATGTACTGGCTGTCTTCAGTGTGAAATGGCCTGTAGCTATGAGCATTACGGGGTTTTTAATACCTCCAAGTCTCGTATCAAGGTTTTTGAGTTTCATCTTACCGGCAAAAAAGTTCCCTATACCTGTACACAATGTGCTGAAGCGTGGTGTTTGCAAGCATGTCCTGTTGATGCGATTAGGGTGGATTTGGCAACGGGCGCCAAGGTGGTATCTGAAGATACTTGCGTTGGTTGCAAGGTCTGTACGATCTCATGTCCTTTTGGCACGATCAACTATGTTCAAGAAACAGGCAAAGTTCAAAAGTGTGATTTATGCGGTGGCGATCCTGCATGTGCAACTGCCTGCCCAACCCAGGCCATCACTTATGTAGATGCAGACTGGACGGGCTTAGACAAAATGCGCGAGTGGGCCGATAAGCTCAGTAATCAAGCTGGCTCACACTAATAAAGCATAGGAAAAAATATCATGTCATGGGCTGGAAAACT
>CANBYN010000090.1 GCA_947373615.1 Burkholderiaceae bacterium
CCTTTTGAGTTGGATTGAGCGTCCAACTTTTGGGGGTCAGTTCACAAGGAACCCTTTTCTTTTCTTGCATACTCAATATATTAAAAGTCAAAATGCCACGATTAATTTATATTGATTTAAATAAATTAACTTACTAATTAACTTCATCCTCTTAATAATCGCCGATAGTTTATTCTGATTAAATTACTTCTTGCCAAATTGTGTCTTCGCATCATTTAAGCAACGATCCTTTGCCCCATCTGCAAATGCATTGCACTTTTCCTTAGCTACTGCGTACTTGGCATCAGTCTTGTCTGTAGTAGCATCTTTGCGGGCATCATTGACTGTGTTGTTTGCATCCAAACGCGCTTCGGCACTTTTCTCATTAGCCTTGGATGTCGCCTTCGTAGACTTTTCTAGAACCTTTGCATCGGCTTTAGCTGCTATGAGGCTAGCTTTGGCTTCTTTCATGCAAACATCTTTCGCGTTATCTCCCTTTTCATCACACTTTTCCTTAGAAACCGAATAATTAGCCTCTGCCTTTGCGATGTTTACTTTATATTGGTTTTTTGGGGTAGGCTTATATTTATTTTCCAATTCTGCTTTTGCCACTGACTCGCCTCCCTTAACCTCTGCATGGCAAATATCTTTAAAATTACCTGCTAGCGAACTGCATTTTTCTTTGCTTGATTTGTATTCGACTGAGATCTTATCTTTCTCAGATTTATACTCGTCCTCAGAAATTGTTTGTGCGATCGATACGGCACTAAAAGTAAGAGCAACTGCAGATGCGATTGCGGTAATGATAATTTTATTCATAAAAATTCCCTTAAGAAATAAATGCAATAGTGAGGCATGGTTAAAAAATAATGAGCTATTTGCCATGACAAGGTGCGTCAAAAGCATGTTTGGCAGCAACTTCAAGCTACCTAATTCACGAATTCTTTTCGCTTCAAGATGACATTTAGCGACCTTTTCATAATGTTTGGCAGCGTCTTGAAGGTATGGATGATTTCGATCTTAGAAAGGAATAAATTCTTCTAGTTAAAAATGTAGTAGCAACATATCGATTGAAAAAACGCTAAGCCCTAAACTGAATGAGCAATATAGCGCCAATGATTCAAACAACAGATGGCTTACTAACTGCAATATTAGGGAACTTATCATTCTTATTCTGTCTGAAAGCGCACAGACTTTCTGTGACAGAGACAATGATGATCTGTAATTACAATGAATAAATCATTGTCAAGTAAATTACATTATTGACATCTCGTTACCTTGATTAGTAGCAAAATATTTCCAATATTAGTCAGGCAACTACTCATGCCAAAGCAACGGAGATAGATCAGAATTTATTGGATATGGCTAATTATTGTTCCACACAATAATCAATATTAATTTTAGGCATTGCATGACTCAATGCCACACAAAATATACTTAGCGCCATTGCAGGGGTAAAAAACAATATTGGCCAAACCTGCATCTAAAGGAAAAAGTCAGAACCGAACTAAAAGGGCAAATAGTTAAAGACCAAGTGCAATCGTAAATCGTGCAAATGGAGCTAGCCGTTCATGAAATGCATTCATCTCCCCAAGCATGATTGTCCCTAATATAAATTCCTAATCAGCCGAAATTTGAAGGTTTGAGTTGCAGTTGCTATATCCCCTTAACCTTACAGCAACAGCTTCATTCCTTTTTGTGAAGACCTTCAAAAAATGTTTCAATCTGTACATAGAAAACAGGCACTAATGCTACAGCCAAGCATGTTGAAGCAATCATGCCGCTAAACACAGTAATGCCGAGGGAAATCCTTGCTGCTGCTCCTGCACCACCAGAAAATATTAATGGCATAACGCCCAAAATAAAGGCTATGGAGGTCATTACAATTGGCCTAAAGCGTTCTCTAGAAGCTTCTAATGCAGCATCCACAAAGCTCATCCCCTTATGTCTGCACTCAATTGCTACTTCAACAATCAAAATAGAGTTCTTGCACGAGAGTGCAATCATTAAGACCAAACCAATCTGAACATAAATATTATTTGGTATTCCAGTAAGCAATAATGCCAATACCGTACCCGATAAGGAAAGTGGCACTGCAGTAAGAACCGCAAGTGGGGCTATCCATGTTTCATATTGAGCTGCCAGCACCAAGTAAACCAACAGGATTGATAAAGCAAAAATCAAGATGACGGTATTACCCACCAATTTTTCTTGATAAGACATACCAGTCCATTGATATGTCACCCCATCTGGCAGAGTTTTAGCTACTATTTCAAGAGCCTTCATGGCCTGTCCAGAGCTATAGCCGTCATTGGCTGCACCCATAATAGAAGCTGACGGATAAAGCTGAAATTGTGATACATAAGCAGGACCAGTGGTTTCTTTAATATCAATAAATGATCCCAGTGGAACCATATTGCCGCTCTTATTTTTTACATACAGTCGATTAACCTGATCTACAGCATTTCGGTACTGCCCGTCAGCTTGTACATAGACCTGATATGTTTGGCCATATTTAAAAAATTGATTAACGTAAGAAGACCCAAGGTACGATTGCAATACGTCATAAGCATCTCCAATCGCAACCCCAAAAGTTTCAGCTCTAGCAACATTGAAACTTAATTGGAGCTGAGGAACATTATTTTGAAATGGCGTAAAGGCCGTCATAATCTCTGGGTGTTTTTGTGCTTCATTAATAAATGACTTGGCAGCTGCATCTAACTTTGCAAAATTATTACTGCCATCGGTGAGCATAAGCCTCATCTCAAAACCACCAGATAGGCCAAGACCTGGAATAGCTGGCGGCAAGAGCACGAATGATTTGAGTTCTTGAACTTGCTTGAGCCCATTGTTCATATTGGTATAGATCTCACGAAGACCCTCACCCTTTCCCCGTTCCTCCCATTTCTTCATGATCACATATAAAGCACCAGAATTAGATTGTGAGCTACTGTTATTCAGCAAATTAATACCGCCGATCACCACAACTGTTTCCACCCCAGGAATCTTCTTAAGTACTTCAACTACTTTTTTCATGCCACCTTCGGTTCGCTGCAAAGAGGCTGCATCTGGCAAGGTAGTTGAAACCACCAGATAGCCTTGATCTTCATTTGGAATAAAACCCGATGGGACAAATATCAAACCGATAAGGGAAATCACAATAATCGCAACACCTACCAAAGTGGCCTTAGTTCGATTCTTCATCATGCCTTCAATCTTATGTTCATACCAGGTGGCTAGTCGATGAAAATAAAAATCGAATTTTTGATAGAGCTTATTTTTGACAGCATTGGGATCGATCGGCTTTAGATACTGAGCGGACTGGGTTGGCTTAAGAGTAATCGCGTTGATACCGCTAATTAAAGCTGTCGCTGCAATCACCAATGCAAATTGCCGATACATCTGCCCAGTAATACCAGCAATAAATGAGGCTGGAATAAATACTGCCATTAGCACTAAGGTAATGCCAATAATAGGACCCATCAAATGCGTCATAGCATCGATTGCGCCCTGCTTTGGCTCCTCACCCTCCTCTACTTTCTTGGCAACAGCCTCTACTACCACAATCGCATCGTCCACCACAATTCCGATACATAAAACAATCGCAAATAAAGTTAGTAAGTTAATTGAGAAACCTAGGCCAGCCATACAGGCAAATGCGCCAATGATGGTCACCGGCACTGTTGTTGCAGGTACTAGCGTAGCGCGCCAGTTCTGCAAGAAAATCATGATGACAAGTAAGACTAAAATGCCCGCTTCATAAAGTGTTTTATAAACTTCATGAATCGAAGCCTGAACAAACATAGTGGTATCAAATGGAATTGACCAAGTGACTTCTTTTGGTAGTGTCTTGGCGATCTTTTCCATCTCATCACGAACGGCTTGCGCTGTGGCAATTGCATTGGCGCCTGGCATTTGATAAATCGCAATTCCACCTGCGGGACTTTCATCAATCTTGAAGAACTGACTATAGTTCTGGCTACCCATTTCTATTCTGGCAATATCCCGCAAATAAGTGATGTCTGATTTACCGCCAGTCTTCACAACAATTCTGCCGAACTGCTCAGGAGTTGTCATGGCACTTGTAACATTTAAGGTCAGCTGAAAGTCTTGACCTAGTGGTGTAGGTGGAGCGCCTATCTGACCAGCCGTCAACAATACGTTCTGTCTATTAATCACGTTAATGACATCATTTGGCGATAAATTACGCATCTTAAGTTGGGCGGGATCAAGCCAAACTCGCATACTGTAGTTACCGACGCCAAAAACATTGGCTGCAGCAACACCGGGTATCCGCGCTAATCGCTGCTGCAACTTTAGATTTGCAAGGTTGCTTAAAAACAAACCGTTATGGTCAGGGTTGGATGAGGTAAGCGTCACGAACTGCAAAATGGCAGTTGATTGCGTTTTAGTGGTCACTCCTTGCTTTTGAACTGCCTGAGGCAAGGATGGAACGGCAATCGCTACGCGGTTTTGCACATTCACCTGAGCTAAATCAGGATCTGTGCCAACCTGAAATGTCACGGTTAGGGTGTAGTTTCCATCATTAGTAGATGCCGACTCCATATACAGCATGCCATCGACACCATTGACCTGAGTCTCAATGTTGCTAGCGACTAATTGCTGCACTAGGGTAGCGCTTGCACCTGGATATCGTGTGCTTACCTGAATCGTGGGCGGAACGATATTAGGATACTGAGAAATCGGCAAACCAAAAATAGATACTCCGCCGATCAACATCATGATCAGGGCAATCACATTGGCCAATACCGGCCGTTCGATAAAAAATTTAGATAGCATATTTATCGGGCTGGCATCGTCTCAAGCGTGGTTTCTGTCGGACTCGCAACTTGATTAATACTTAAATTAATAAATCCGTTAATAACTACTTTGCTATTGGCGGTTAAACCTTTGCTTACTTCTACAAATTTTTCAAAGCGCTGACCCAAAACAATGTCTTGGCGCTGTGCACGCATTGCGTCATCTAAGATATAGACATAGTCACCCACCTGGTCTGTCATTACCGCCGTCTTAGGCACTAAGAAGGCCTGCCTTGGTTTGCCGTACTGTGCCATGACTCTGGCATATAAACCCGGTATCAGCTGGTAGTTTTCATTCTTAAAGATTGCTCGCAATTGCAAGGAACCAGTATCAGTCGAGATCAGATTGGCGGCGTAATCCAAAACCCCTTCGTGTGGATAGCCAGTTTCACTTTGAAGACCAACAAAAACGGGTAAGGTATTGACCTGTGATTTTCGTTCTGCGTTTTGATCCTGACCATTTTGAAACTTTAAGTAATCTCTCTCATTAATGGAGAAGTAAACATAAATCGGCGAGATCTGCTGAATAGTTGAGAGCTGAACACCCTTTGATGTGGTATCCAAATAAGTGCCGACATCCAACAAATGCCTACCCATTAGCCCGTCAAAAGGCGCCCTGATTTCGGTGTATCCTAAATTTATCTTTGCAAGTGTTAAGTTAGCATCAGCCTGTTGATATTGGGATAAAGCCTTATCAACTGCAGCCTGAGAAGTTGCATTTTCTTTAAGCAAGGATTTCTGACGACCATACTCGCTCTTTGCCTCGTTATAAATAGCCTGCTTCAATTTCACATCTTGAATATAAGTATCTTGCTCAATCACGAACAAGAGATCCCCTTTTTTCACCATGGCACCGTCTGCAAATCCAATCTTAGTGAGGTATCCCTTAACCCGAGCATCTAGGTTCACTGTGAGATATGGGTCAACCAAACCGTCAAAAGTTGCAAAACTACGGATCTCTTGTGAGAGAGGCAGTGCAGTAGTAACTGGAATTGGGATTTGCTTAACCTCTTTACTGCACGATTTCAAGCAAATCATTGCAACCAAAACAAGCAACACCAATATAGATACCCCAATCGATTTGGGGGAAAGCTTCTTTTTTAAAAAAGGAATTTCGACTGTGCTTAATTTTTGAAGAAGCGCATTCCACTTTACTAAAAGTAAGTTCCACAGTGACACCAAGCGATTCCAAAAAGGTATCAGTAAAAGTTTTGCTTTTATTAAAAGATCTTTCATGGCGCAGCACTTCCCTGGGTCGGTGTAGTCAATGGAATTGGAATTGGAGTTTTTATGGGTTTCGATGGATCGGGAGCATCAACTACAAGCCTGCTTGCTTTCACTGTCAGCGGATCCCCAGACCTTGTAAGGACCGAACCCCAATCTGTGCGGTCAGCCATGTCAGCAACCATTGTGTCTGGCAACTTGGGCGGACTCATATCAGCTGACCAGCCACCGCCTAGCGCTTTAAATGCACCGACATACCCAATGAGCTCACTGGACTTCGTCTGCACTAAAGAATTTTGCATGCTCAAAAGGGATTGCTGCGCAGTAATTACCGTGGTGTAATCATTCTGCCCCGTCTTATAGCGTTCTAAAGATAAATCGGCAGCACTTTTGGCAGCAATCACCCCACGACCCAAGTCTTCTTTGGAGCTCTTAGTCGTTGAGATTGTAACGAGGGCATCTTCAACCTCTTTTTGAGCATTCAAGACTTGATTCTGATAAGCCAATAGGCTTTGTTGAAATACCGAATCTTGTACACGTACTTGATCAACAATTGCACCACGATAAAACAAGGGTAGGTAGAGTCCCACAGAGACCCCAGAAGAATTATTGCCCCAGCTAAAGAGGTTTGCTGATGTTAAATTTCCGTAATTGGAAGTGGAATATCCAAAGGTTCCGCCCAAAGTAAATGATGGGAACAGCTGTGACTTATTGACGCCAATTAAGGCGGATTGAGAAGCCGCATTAAATTCAGCCTGCAAAACATCGGGTCTGCGCCGCAATAAATCTCTTGGCATACCAATACCTAGCTCATTAGGAGGTCTCAGAGAGCCCTTGGTATTTCCATAAGTCTTTTCGTAATATTCTGGTGGCTCGCCCAGCAAAATACTCATTGCATGTTGAGCTTTTCTTAAATTGGCAATCAATCCAGGAATCTGAGCCTTAGTTTGCTCGTACTGAGATTGCGCCTGACTTAAGTCAAGCATCGAGGTGGCACCATATTTAAAACGCGCACTTGCAATTCGCAAACTCTCTTTTTGTAACTCTAGATTAGTTCTAGCAACCTCTATCAATTCTTCGTAGTTACGAATATTGATATAAGTATTGGCGACATCCGCTGTTAGCGATACGTCTGCCGAGTAA
>CANBYN010000091.1 GCA_947373615.1 Burkholderiaceae bacterium
CCTTGCAGGATGGTTTTGCTACAACCTCTGGGTTCTATGAAGCATTCCAGTTGGCAGGATTTGAGCCAAATGTCGTGATGAAAGTAGGTGATATTTTTTCCCTGATGAATATGGTCTCGGGCGATATGGGGAGATCTTTATTGCCAGGAAGAGTAATGGCTCTGATGGGTAACGCGATTGAATTTACGCCTTTATTGCCCAAATATCAGGTTACTCAGCGAATTGCCTTAATGTATCTTCAGGCTAATGAATCTAATCCCAATATCTTGGCTCTAGCAGCCGAAGCCCGTATGTTGCATCGCAATAACAGCTAAATATCAATTTTCATTCAAGTTATTAATTAACTTTAAGTTAATATTATTTCATTTTGCTTAATTGATTTACCCTGGCACTGAGAATACATTGCTATTTTCACGATGGCCTTTCTGAAGAGACCTACATGCTTGAAAAGTTGGCAAAAGCCCGTAATCTGTCTAAAGCGAATAATTCCGTAAAGCGTTTAATTTCCGAGCGCGGGGAATCTAATGCTGTCAGCATGGCTGATGATGTAGTAAACAATTATCGTAAGCTTGGTAAAGATCAACATATTCCCTTTTTTACTTATTTGTTTGAGATGCTTAACCCTCAGGCGGATGCAGTTTTAAAGGCTGCTCAAAATTTTGCAGCAGAAGCGACTGCTCGTAACTATATTAAGTTGCAAAGAATTGCAGAGGCGCCAAGACAAGAATTGTTTCGGCGCTTAAATCGCGCTACTCAAGGAACTGCCGCAGTAGTCCAAATGCGCCGTGATCTTCTTCAAATTTTAGAAAAGTATCCTGCTTTGACTGCAGTTGATTTTGATATGCGCCATCTTCTTTCATCTTGGTTTAATCCTGGATTTTTGAAGATGCATCGTGTTGATTGGAAGTCTCCCGCAGAGGTATTGGAAAAGTTGATCCAACATGAAGCAGTCCATGCGATTGACGGCTGGGATGACTTGCGTCGCCGCTTGCAACCTGACCGTCGTTGCTTTGCTTTCTTTCATCCCCAGTTACCAAGTGAGCCATTAATATTTGTGGAAGTTGCATTGCTCCCCGAGATTCCAGCAGTGATTGCCCCATTGGTGGATAAGAAAGCAGAAACAGTGGATCAAGTGGCGCAATATAAGGTTGCTGTTTTTTACTCTATTAGCAACTGTGAGCCCGGTCTTCGTGGGGTATCAATGGGAAATTTCTTGATCAAGCGCGTTGCTGAACAGTTGCAAGAAGAATTTCCCGGCTTAAAAACTTTTGTGACTTTATCGCCTATTCCTGGCTTCATGGAATGGGTATCAGCAGGTGCTAACCCTGGAAATGACATCCCTGTAGATCGCTTTAAATCTAACATCAAAGCAGCACGCGATCAGGCCTTGACGCAGCTTAAATTAGATACGCAATCTTGGTCTGAAAAATTGTCTTCTGGATGGCATCCTGATCTCGCCTCTGAAAAGGAAAAAGAAGCATTACTTTGTTTAGCAAGTATTTATTTAGGCTTGGCTTCTACAAGTCGCAATGGCAATCCTGTCGCTAAGTTTCACTTAGGTAATGGCGCTAAATTGCATCAAATTAACTGGGCTAGCGATCTATCTCGCAAGGGTTTACGCCAATCCGCCGCATTAATGGTTAACTATCTCTACGATTTAGGGAAAGTCGAAGAAAATCACGAGCGCTTTGCTAATGGCGAGATCGTATATTCCCGTGCTGTTGGACGTTTAATGCACCCATAGCAAATATATTTAGGAGGAGATCTTCTAAGGCAGAATTCAGAGATTATTCGCTTTAGAATGGGGCATAAAGAAGTCAGTGACTACAAAGCTGGCAGTGCCCATGTTGTATTTAAATAAAGAATTATTAAGGAGATAGACATGACAGATTCAAAAGAAATTAGTCAACTACGCCGCACATTATTGCTTGGTGCTGCTGGTGCATCAGTTGCAGGTTATAACCTGAGTGCGTTTGCTCAGTCAAACTCAAAAAGTTTAAAAATTTCCCATCAATTTCCTAGCGGCACCGACTTCCGTGATCGCTTATGCAAAAAATTTGGTGAGGAGGTTAGCAAAAAGACTAATGGAGAGCTGAAGTTTGATGTTTATCCACAATCTTCCTTGATGAAAACGAATGCTCAATTTAGCGCTTTGCGTAAGGGTGCGCTGGATTTTAGTTTTTACCCAATGCCCTATGCGGGCGGAGAAGTTGTTGAGGCTAATATTGGTCTGATGCCTGCGCTAGTGACTAGCTATGAACAAGGTGCCAAGTGGAAAAATGCTGAAGTTGGCAAGATCTTAAACAAGGTCATGGAATCCAAAGGTATTGTTATTGTGAGTTGGGTATGGCAGGCTGGTGGTGTTGCTACTCGTTCTGGGCCTATCGTAGTTCCTGATGATGTCAAAGGCGTAAAAGTACGTGGCGGAAGCCGTGAATTTGATGCCATGCTCAAGGCAGCCGGCGCTTCGGTGATGACTTCGATTCCTTCGAATGAGATTTATCAAGCTGTGCAGACTGGTTCATTAGAGGCAGCCTACACATCATCTGCAAGCCTAATGTCATTCAAGCTCGCAGAGTTAACCAAAAACTTTACTTCTGCTAAAAATAAATCCTATTGGTATATGTTAGAGCCACTCATGATGTCAAAAATCGTGTTTGATTCTTTAACACCAAAACAACGTGACGTTATTATGTCGGTCGGAGTCGATATGGAAAAGTTTGGTACCGAACAGGCCAAATTGGATGATATCGATGCTTCTATTGCGTTTGCTAAAGCTGGCAACAAGGTTTTTGAAATGGATTCTTCAGTAGTTGATAAATGGAAAGCAGTGGCTAAAAACTCTGCCTGGAAAGAATTCTCCGAGCGTAATGAAACTTGTGCTGCCATGATGCGTTCAGCTGAGAAAATTTCATAAAATGATGTTGATTTTAGAGGCTGCCGACAGGGTGATGTCGGCAGTTAATAAATTTTTAGTATTGCTGGGCTCACTCGCTCTAATGGCTGCAGCGCTAATTCTGAGCTATAGCGTTATGTCTCGTGGATTATTTCATTCGGCCAACGACTGGCAGGATGAGGCTGCTTTATTTTGCTTAGTGGGCGTTACTTTTCTCTGTAGTTCATACGTTCAAGAAAAGCGTGGCCATATTGGAATTTCTGCAATTGAAGGCCTATTACCTCACCCTGTTAATAAAGTCCGTGCAATTGTTATTGATGTGATCTCCTGCCTATTCTTTGCTTTTTTTTCTACAAAGACTTGGGATTTACTCCATGAAGCATGGGTAGATGGTCAGGTAACTAACTCTACCTGGGCTCCTTCCTTGTGGATTCCCTATTCGATGATGTTCGTTGGCATGGTATTACTCACTTTTCAATTATTCCTACAAATTTTTATTAGAAAAACTGTCGCTACCGATGTTGTGAGTGGGGGTCACTAATATGTCCATTCTTACTATCGGACTTTTATTCGCAGTTGTGACTCTGATTATTATGTTTTCAGGGATTTCAATCGCTTTTGCTTTAGGTATTGTGGCGATTATTTTTATGTACTTCTTCATGCCTGCTTCATCGCTAGATACAGTTGCGCAGAATGTCTATGAAGAAATGTCCAGCATTACTTTGATGTCCATCCCATTGTTTATCCTGAAGGGTGCCGCAATTGGCCGATCACGTGCGGGTAAGGATTTGTACGACGCCCTCCATGTATGGATGGGGAAAATACCCGGTGGCCTTGGAGTTGCAAACGTATTTGCTTGTGCATTATTTGCTGCTATGGCTGGTTCTAGTCCTGCAACATGCTCCGCAATTGGTAGCGCAGGAATTCCTGAAATGCGTAAACGCGGTTACTCGCCAGGTTTTGCGGCAGGTATTATTGCGGCTGGCGGTACTTTAGGCATTTTGTTGCCACCCTCAATCACCATGATTTTGTATTCGGTGGCAGCAGAGCAATCATTGGGGCGCCTATTCCTAGCTGCTATTGGCCCTGGCGTCATGCTGGTTGTGTTCTTTTCCGTCTACACGGTATTTCGCTTTCGAAAAGAATATTCCAGTGCTTACGAAGCTTATACAGTAAGCAAGGTTTCCACTCCTATATTAGAGCGTCAAACTTACACCATGCAGCAGAAAATGAGCTCATTACCTAGAGTTCTCCCTTTCTTGGTTTTGTTGATTGGTGTGATGGTAGCCCTGTATGGTGGATATGCAACACCTGCCGAAACAGCGGGTTTAGGTGCAGTCTTTGCATTCCTCTTAATTGCTGTAATTTATAAGATGTGGCGTTTCAAAGATTTATATCCATTGCTGGATGTCACTATTCGCGAATCCGCTATGTTGATGTTCATCATTGGTATGTCCCTCTTATTTGCAAATGTGATGAGTTATCTGCATTTAAGTCAGTCTGCTGCGCAAGCAATTGTTGATCTAAATACTTCTAGATGGATTTTATTGGCAGCAATTTTATTCATGGTGATTGTCCTTGGTTTTTTCTTGCCTCCTGTTTCGATTATTTTGATGACTTCGCCAATTTTCTTGCCACCATTACGTGCGGCTGGCTTTGATTTAATCTGGTTTGGTGTAGTCATGACTATAGTGATGGAGACGGGCTTAATTCATCCTCCAGTTGGTCTTAATATTTTCGTTATTAAAAATATTGCTCCTGATATCACCTTGCGTGAAATTATCTACGGAGTAATGCCTTTCGTAGCGATTATGCTTTTTTCGGTCGTATTACTTTGCTTATTCCCAGAAATCGCTACTGGATTATCCAATTGGGTAATGGGTGTGCCCCTAGTTTAAGAAATCAAGGAATATTTTTATGAATTTGTACTCGGTATTGGAAAAAGGTTTTCCAAAAGATAAAAATGCTTGCGCTCTAGAAACGCATGATGGGCTTTACTACTCTTGGGGTGACCTAGAGGGTGCGACTGCTAAGTTAGCTAATTTACTCAAGAGCCTAAAGCTTCCAGTTGGATCCCGGGTGGCGGTTCAGGTGGAGAAGTCTCCCGAGGCTCTTTTCTTATATTTGGCTACGATTCGTGCTGGCTATGTTTATTTGCCACTTAATACTGCCTATCAAGCCGCTGAGATTCAATACTTTGTTGAAAATGCTGAGCCTGTGGTGATGGTTTGCAGTAGCAAAAACCTCTCTTGGGTTTCAAAAGTTGCTTTTAAGGCTGGCACTAAACACGTCTTTACCTTGGATGACAATCGCAATGGCACATTGTTGGAGCGCGCAGCTAGCTTAAGCGAGAAGTTCAAAACTGTACCCGCCAAAGATGATGACTTAGCGGCAATCTTGTACACATCGGGGACTACTGGTCGTAGCAAAGGGGCAATGCTGACCCATAAAAATTTGGGCAGCAATGCGCAAGTTCTGCAAAAGTATTGGGGTTGGAAAAAAGGAGATGTCTTGCTACACGCATTGCCCATCTTCCATGTGCATGGTTTATTTGTAGCTGCTCATGGGGCACTTATTAATGGTAGCAAAATGATTTGGTTGCCACGTCTGGATGTCTCTCAATTGATTCATCATATGCCACGGTCAACAGTCATGATGGGCGTTCCAACCTTTTATGTGCGTTTGTTGGCTGATAAAGGTTTTAGCAAAAATGTGGCGCGCAATATGCGCTTATTTATTTCTGGTTCAGCTCCGCTGTTAACTGAAACATTCAATACTTTTAAAGACGTTATAGGTCAGGCAATCCTTGAGCGATACGGCATGAGTGAAACTGTCATGTTGGTTTCTAATCCTTATAAGGGTGCTCGAGTTGGCGGTTCTGTTGGATTGCCATTGCCGGGTGTAAAAGTGCGAGTCGTTAATGAAGATAACAAGTCCTGTGGCGTTAATGAAATTGGCAATATTCAGGTCAAAGGCCCAAATGTATTCAAGGGTTACTGGCGCATGCCAGAAAAAACTGCAGAAGAATTTACCAAAGATGGTTGGTTTAAGACGGGTGACGTTGGTCGCTGGGGTGGTGATGCCAATGGCGGAAAAGCACCTAAAGACTACTTGTGCATCGTAGGGCGCAGTAAGGATTTAATCATTTCAGGCGGCTACAACGTCTACCCTAAAGAAATCGAAAGTTTTATAGATGATATGGATGGTGTGGATGAGAGCGCGGTGATTGGCATTCCTCATCCAGATTTTGGTGAGGCAGTAATGGCGGTAGTTGTGCCTAAAGCTGGCGCGAAGTTAAATGCGGAGGCGATGATTGCGGCCTTAAAAACACAAATTGCGAATTTCAAAATACCGAAGCGACTAGAAATTGTTGGCGATTTACCTCGTAACGCGATGGGTAAGGTGCAAAAGAATATTTTGCGCCAGCAATATACAAGTTAGTTAAAAGCCGAATGCCTTGCGGCTTTCATTAAACATGAAGGCCGCAAGGAAAAATAGCATGATGCCGAAGACTCTTTTGAGTTGGGCGACATTAAGTTTTCTTGCCATCTTGGCACCCAGTGGTGCAGTAAATACGCTGATCACCACAATGCATGCAACTGCTGGTACATAAACGAAACCCAGTGAACCCGGTGGTAGGTTTGGGTTGCCCCAGCTGCCATACATATAGCCAAGAGTTGCTGCCGCAGCTACAGGAAGTCCAAGACCAGAGGATGAGGCCATCGCAGTGTGCGGCTTCACATTACACCAGAGCATGAATGGGATGGTGATAAAGGCGCCACCAGCGCCTACTAAGCTAGCCAATGCCCCAGAGAATGCCCCAAACGAAAATAGGCCAATCGGACCGGGCAAATCTCTGCCAGCCTTAGGTTTTTTATTCAGCAACATTTGAGTGGAGGTGTACACAATAAAGATCGCAAAAAACAAGGATAGCCAAGAAGTTTTGATGGCTTCAAAAAGCTCACTCCCACCAACTAGCCCCCCAAAAATCATGCCGGGACTTAAAGATGCAACAAGCTTCCAATCGATGGAGCCATGTTTATGATGCGCAAAGATTGCCGAGGAGGTCGTAAATAAAATAGTTGCCATGCCAGTTGCAATTGCCATATGAACAATTACTTCTTGGCTAAACCCCAAATGATTGAAAACCAAAATCATGAAGGGAACGAGAATCATGCCACCCCCAATGCCAAGCAGGCCCGCTAAAAATCCTGAGATGCTCCCACATAGTAAGAGCATTGCAATATCGCT
>CANBYN010000092.1 GCA_947373615.1 Burkholderiaceae bacterium
AAGGAGTGGCAGCATTGCTTGTCGAAACAAGATCAAGACTTCCATCTGGCTTCTTAACCAACCAAGCCCAACCAGACCCAAAGGTTCCGACAGCGCACTTTGTAAACTCTTCCTTGAATTTATCAAATGAACCCCACTTAGTATTTATAGCATCAGCCAATGCACCAGTAGGAACCCCGCCGCCATTTGGCTTCATGCCCATCCAATAAAACGTATGATTCCAAACCTGAGCTGCATTATTAAAGATGCCTCCCGATGATTTCTTCACAATTTCTTCAAGGGTAGCTGCTTCGAAATCAGTCCCCTTAATTAAATTATTTAAGTTAGTAACATAGGTCTGATGATGCTTACCGTAGTGATATTCCAAAGTTTCCTTAGAAATATAGGGAGCCAATGCATCAAGAGTGTATGGCAACTGGGGTAGAGTGTGTTCCATTTGTATTCCTTTTAATTACGTTAACCGATAAAAAATAGCCAATATTTTCAATAACTATAGACTATTCTGACTTTTTTGTTTGTTCGGGCAAAATTCTAGATTTCGCACCTAAAATGGAGACTTAACCCTTCTTGGGGCATTAAATCTGAATACCCATATGACTAACTTCCCCTCCGCACAATATTCAAAAAGAATCTACATCCAAGAAGTAGTCACGCGCGATGGATTTCAGGCAGAGAGTGCTTTTATTCCTACAGAGCAAAAAATTGCACTTATCAATCGATTAAGTCAAGCCGGGTACGCTAAGGTTGAAGTCACTTCCTTTACCAGTCCAAAAGCCATTCCAATGCTGGCAGATGCAGAAGACGTTATGAAGGGGATCGACCGAGTTCCTGGTGTAGAGTACACCGTCCTTATCCCAAACCTCAGAGGTGCTGAGCGCGCCCTTTCAGTTGGCGTTGATGAATTTAATTTGGTGATGTCAGTAAGTGAGGCGCATAACCAAGCCAATCTCAAAATGAGTCGAGAAGACTCTTTTAAGGGATTGGTCTCCGTAATTAAGTTGGCTCATGAAAATAAAACGGCCGTGAATATTTCTTTATCGACTAGCTTTGGCTGCCCAATGTCAGGCATCACCTCTTTAACAGAATTGATGCATTGGGTAGATCGCTTTGCTTCACAAGGCGTTCGAGGAATTACCGTATGCGATACCACTGGCATGGCAAACCCGGCGCAAGTTCAATCAGTATCCGATACAGTTCAATCCAAATATCCACAATTGCAGTGGACATTACATTTTCACAATACTCGAGGTATGGGTCTTGCCAATACACTGGCTGCTGTCAATAGCGGCATTGATCGATTTGACTCCTCATTAGGAGGCTTGGGTGGCTGTCCTTATGCCCCAGGTGCAACAGGCAATATCTGCACTGAAGAATTAGTACACATGCTAGACCTCATGGGTTTTGACACCAATATGAAAATTGATGCTTTATTGGAGTGCTCTAAAGACTTACAAATGCTCGTTGGTCGGGCTCTACCAAGTCAATTATTAATGGCAGGCAAAGTAGATCGAGTCTATCAAGCTCCATGCCAGGCTTAAAATGGTAAGCAACCAAAGATAGGTAGAAAGAAAAATGTCGGCCAGTTTTCGCTTGCCGACATTTGATTCAATAAGAATTGCTAAGTTTTATTGAGCAGTCCAACCGCCATCCATATTCCAAGCGACCCCACGAACTTCTGAGGCATCTGGGCCACAAAGAAATACCGCCAAAGCTGCTAACTGCTCCGGACTTACAAACTCTCCCGAAGGTTGTTTTTCTGAAACCAAGGCCGTCTTTGCAGCCTCAACAGAGATCCCTTCACGCTCAGCCCGTGCATCCACTTGCGCCTGAACCAAGGGAGTCAATACCCACCCAGGACAAATCGCATTGCACGTAATGCCGGTACGAGCATTTTCGAGTGCAGTGACTTTTGTCAGACCAACAATGCCATGTTTGGCTGCAACATAAGCAGCCTTCTGTGCAGAAGCTACTAAACCATGAACAGAAGCAATATTAATGATGCGACCCCAGTTTCGTTTTTTCATCCCCGGGAGTGCATGATGCGTTGTGTGAAATGCAGAGCTTAAGTTAATTGCAATGATGGCATCCCACTTATCCGTTGGGAAATCTTCAATGTTCGCTGTGTATTGAATGCCCGCATTATTTATCAAGATATCAATTGAACCAAAACGCTTTTCTGTTTGCTTTATTAGATCTTCAATTTCAGCTGGCTTGCTCATATCAGCCCCGTGGTAATCCACCTCTACGCCACAGGCTTTGATTTTTGCAATGGCGTCATCTTTTTCACCAAAACCATTCACCATAATATTGGCACCCTGTTTTGCCAAAGCAATGGCCATTCCTAAGCCAATACCGCTAGTAGATCCTGTGACTAGGGCTGTTTTACCTTTTAATGTGGACATATCTGTTTACCATTTGTTGTTATCTAAGAATGGGTTTTACCTTAAGCTAACCCCTAAATCGTGATGTTACAGGATGTGCAAAGCCCACCTTATGACTCGCGCACCAAGATAATTAAAGTATTGGGAAAACTAGATTTTCTTGAGCGCTCGCAGAATCTTTTCGCAAGTAATCGGCTGATCAAAGACGTGAACGTTAAATGGCGCCAAAGCATCATTAATCGCATTTTGTACGGCTCCAGGGGCCCCAGCTGTGCCTGCCTCACCCGCTCCTTTAGCCCCTAATTTTGAGGATTTGGTTGGGGTTTCGACGTGTGCAACCTCAATATCCGGCATCTCGTTGGCCATCGGTACAAGATAGTCCGCCATACTGCCATTACGGAGCATACCACTATCGTCATATAGACACTCTTCAAATAAGACGCCACCAATACCTTGAACAATTGCACCGCGTACTTGTTCGTTAACAAGCATTGGATTAATGACCCGCCCACAATCTTCAACAGCCCAGTGTTTCAATAGCTTTACAAAACCAGTCTCGGGATCTACCTCTACATAAGAGGCCTGTACACCATTAGTAAAAATGAATGGGTAATCTTTTTGAGTGTAGTGACGCGTCACCATTAAGTCAGCAGAAAAACCCGATGGCAATGTATCGGTACGGAAGTATCCAACTCGACCGATCTCACTAAAAGGCAGCAACTGCTCACCAGTCGCTTTATCTAAAATATGACTACGACGCGCAACTAATTCTGATACAGAGCGATTCAAAATTGCGCCAGCAATTTTCAGAATATTTTCTTGTAGGGCTTGGCATGCTAAAAGTACTGCCTCTCCGCCTACTCCAGCACCACGCGAAGCCCAAGTACCACCACCATATGGGGTAACATCGGTATCACCAGTGACAACACGCACCTGATTGATTGAGACACCGACAGCATCTGCCGCAATTTGGGCATAGATACCTTCAGTACCTTGACCCTGTTCGCCCACGCCAATCAATACAGAAACTACGCCACTTGGATCTAAGCGGACGGAGGCGCCATCCTGAGATGCAATCCGTGCTCCACCTACACCATAAAAAGCGGGGCTCGGATTGGTTAACTCAATTAAGGTAGCAAAACCAATGCCGCGGTAGATACCCTTCTTGCGAAGTTCGGCCTGTTCTTTGCGCAAGACTGAGTAATCCATCATTTTTTCAATGGTGCGTAAGCATTGCTCATGCGATAGAACTTCTAACTTAATACCGGATATACCAGAACATGGATAGGCATCATCAGGAATAACATTGCGTTTGCGAAACTCCAATGGATCCATCTGCAATTTTTGGGCCGCTAAATCAACTAAACCCTCGGTAACAGCGCAAGCAATCGGATGGCCTACGCCACGATACTGGCAAGTGGGGGTTTTATTCTGAAAGACTACATTCAAGAGGGCGCGGTAGTTTTGATGCTTGTAAGGGCCGCCAACTAAGTTCACCACTTGATTACCTTCAATTGCACTGGTTCTAGGGAACATAGAGTACGGCCCAATAGCCGTCAAATCGTCAATTTCGAAAGCTAAGATATCACCCGCTTTATTCGCCGCAATACGGCCTTTAATCCGATGTTCACGTGCATGAATATCGCTCGTAAAAGATTCCAAACGATCAGCGACAAACTTCACTGGACGCTCCAGCATCATTGCCAAGCCTACGGTTGCGAAATCGTCGGGATAGGCGTGAACTTTAATGCCAAATGATCCGCCTACGTCTTTGCATATAACGTGCACATCAGATTCAGATAAACCAAACTGACGACAATATAAGTCTTGCATCATATGCGGCGCTTGTTGTGAGTGATACACGGTTAATCGTTTATCGCCAGGGTTGTAATCCGCAATTTGACAACGAGGCTCTAACGTAACTCCTGTATGGCGACCAAATCCAAAAGTAGCCTCAGCAACAACATCCGCCACTGCAAATACTTCGTCTACATTTCCGACATCTAAACTGCGAGTAAAGCAGAGGTTATCGCCCAACTCCGGATGAATTAATGGCGTATCGACATCAAGCGCAGTTTCCATTGAAACTACGGCGGGCAACTCTTCCCACTCCACATCAATGTGCTGCAATGCGTCTTCTGCTTGAGCTCTAGTTTCAGCAACCACAGCTACCACCGGCTCACCCTGCCAACAAGCCCGATCAATTGCTAAAGCATGCTGAGGTGCAGACTTCATTCCCACTAAATGCCCCAAGGTCGCAACCCAAGGCTTGCAAATTTTGGCCATCTGTAAACCATTCACTACTGCGAGCACACCAGGCATCTTGCTAGCATACTCATCATGGATCTTGCCAATTTTCATATGAGCTACCGGTGAGCGCCAGTAAACCACATGAGCCATTCGCGGCAACTGAATGTCATCAATATATGTTCCTTGACCTTCAAGCAAGCGGCGAGCACCATGTCTTGGCTCGCTGCTACCGATATAACGCTGATCATCAGTTACAGGATCAAGAACCAGTCCTTTTAAATCAGTTGGCTTATTCATAATGCGGTTTCCTAAATGCCTTAGGCGTGTGCAACAACAGGTTTAATTTTTTGCCCTTTAGCACGAGCATCCAAAACATCGATGATCGCATCAACGATGGAGTGATACCCAGTGCAGCGACAATAATTGCCAGAGATCCATTCGCGCACTTGTTCGCGCGTAGCTTTGGGTTGCTTTTCAATGAGTTCGGCTGCAGCAAGTAACATTCCTGAAGAACAAAATCCACACTGCATAGCGTTGTGACGCATAAAAGATTCTTGCAAATCAGCCAACGCACCACTTTTAGTCATACCCTCAATAGTCTCCACCACACATCCATCGGCTTGAACTGCAAGAAATAAACAGCCACGAATAATTTGCCCATCAACCTTGACAGTACAAGCCCCGCAGGCTCCTTGTTCACAACCTAAATGCGGCCCCTTTAAATGCAGATCTTCGCGCAAAAAATCTACTAGATGTCTACGTGGTTCTACTTCTACATTAATAACAAGACCATTTATGGTCATGGAAATTTTTTTCTTCAAACTCATCTTGATCTCCGAATTCTTTTGCTTATTTAGCGTTACGCATTTGCCGCTTAGGCAATCATGTGCTTTAGGCCACGCTCAAGAAGCACACCAATTAAATGCTGCTTAGTTTCTGCACTATTTGTGATATCAGCAATCGCATCGATCTCACTGCGCGCGGCAGCCACTGCTTGTGCAATTAATTGATCGTTCAACTTTTTGCCATTCACTAAATCTTGCGCTGTTTGTGCCATGACCGGTGTAGCGCCAACCGAGAAAAATGTGAAAGCGCAATTACTTAATACATCACCCTGCTTTTGGGCAACCGCTCCTAATCCTGCAACCGCATAATCACCATGACGTCTAGCAAGCTCGTGAAAGTAGAAAACCTCTTGCTTGCTAGCAATAGGAATTTCAGTAGCAACCAAAATTTCATCTGGCTCCAAAGAAGTGGTGTAAAGATCAATAAAAAAATCATTCGCAGCAATTCGGCGCTCTCCCGCTGGACCATGAATAATCATAGTTGCACGCAAGGTCAAGCTGCAGGCAGGCCACTCAGCAGCAGGGTCACCGTAAGCCAATGAACCGCCCCAGGTACCAAGATTACGAATCGCCCGATGGGCAATATGAGGAGCGGCGGCTTTTAAGAGGGGCGCATGTTTAGCAATTAATTCTGAATCTTCAATTTCAGTATGAGTGACTAGAGCACCAATGCGCAAGCAATTACCCGCTATAGAAATACCTTTGAGCTCCGTTATACCGGAAATATCAATCAAAACTCTTGGTTCTGACAGGCGCATATTTAAGGTGGCTAACAAAGTTTGCCCACCAGCAATGAGTTGCCCATCTTCACCTGCCTGCGCCAATAAGGACAAGGCCTCGTTTAAGGCCCTGGGTTTGACATAGTCAAATGCTGCTGCTTTCATTGCGTCTCCTCCACCACCATGAATTAAGCTTTTTAGCTTATTTATATTTGCTTATTTCCATCCATCATTACTACTGATTTCTTATGATATTTTTACTGCTGTTTTATTCACTGCTAGCACCAGACTCCAGCGCCACGGTCTCCCCACCTAATTCTTTTGCAAATTTTTGAAAAAAGTCATCTGCAATCTTTTTCGCAGAGGCACTAATTAAACGACCGCCAATTTGTCCCAATTTGCCACCTATCGAAGCCTCGGTAGTGTATGAAACCAAAGTTCCGCCTTCTGCCTGCTTTAGCTCAACGCGAGACTTTCCTTTTGCAAATCCCGCTGCACCACCTGAACCCTCAAAAGCCATTGAACAGGATTGGTCTGGAATAACATCACTTAATAGCAATTTCCCGGAAAAACGGGCTCTGACCGGTCCAATCTTGAACATCACCTTAGCATGCACTTCCTCTGGGGAAACTCGACTGATCTCCTCGCATCCAGGAATGGACTTGGCCAGAACGTCAATATCGTTTAATCCCCTCCAAACATCTGGGATAGGAGCGGCTATGAGTTGCTCGCCATTTAGTTCCATTACATCTCCTTGGGGTTTGTACGAATAGAGTCTTATCTACCAATTGTTCAACAATGTACCATT
>CANBYN010000093.1 GCA_947373615.1 Burkholderiaceae bacterium
GGGGTATTCCTGAGTCATTTTGCGCTAGCATGCTAAAATTTCGGTTGTCTTGATTTAGTAGTTAGCACAACTTTACTGGTGTGCGAGCCCGAGTGGTGAAATCGGTAGACACAGCAGATTTAAAATCTGCCGACTCAAAAAAGTCGTGCCGGTTCGATTCCGGCCTCGGGCACCATCAATTTAGTTATTTCGACGACCAAAACCTCATAATCTTGAGAATTAAACTTCTTTTCTCCCTGCTTTTGCTCAGCTTTTGTACCGGGATTTTTGCTGCCGATACCCTATCTTTCGAATGCAAAAGATCCGAAAAGGATTATGTTGAAGAGTATGAGATGAAAATCAGCCCAGCCACGAAAACACAAAAGGGTAAAGTGTATTTAGATGATCGCGATCTTGATCGGTCTGATGCCAATGGTAAGCAAGTTGTTAAAAGCATTATTCTCTCTCAGATGAATATTTTGATTTTGATTGATGCGCAGTTTGAACCAGAAAATATATTGGGGGTACCTTACTCTGCTGGTCAAGTTTCAACCCAGATTAGCCTTAATCGAACAAACGGAAAGCTGACAAAAGTCGAAGTGATTCAGGGCGGAATCTTAGGGGCAACTATGGGGGATGGCACTTACTTCTCGGAAGAGGTATGCCTGCCATCCAAATCTAATTAGGCTCTGTAACGAACCCTAATTTCGTAAGTCCAGCGCGGCGTGATGCTGCCAATACTTGGGCGACGTATTCATATTTCACAGATTTGTCTGCGCGTAAATTAATCTCTGGTTGAGGTTCTTTTTGAGCCGCTTTCTCTGCGTAGCCATCAAATGTTTTGAGATCAATCGCGGTGCTGTTCCAAAAAATTTGACCTTTAGCATCAATCGATAGTTGCACCGATTCAGGCTTTACCTCGTTGCGCACGCTATTGGCTTTTGGCAACTCGACTTTGACCGCTTGCTGGATAACGGGGAGGGTGATGATAAAAATAATTAAGAGAACCAACATGACATCCACCATGGGAGTCATGTTGATCTCCGCCATGATGGAGTCTTCGCTCTGGTCTTCTTGCATATGAAAAGACATGCTTATTCTCCAGAGTTAACGCGAGCACCAGTAACGAAATAGGCAAGTAAATCATTCCCAAAACGATTAAGGTCAGCAATGAATAATTTATTGGCGCGATTGATGGCATTAAAGCCTAGAACTGCTGGAATTGCCACTGCCAAACCTAATGCAGTCATGATAAGGGCCTCACCAATGGGGCCGGCCACTTGATCGATCTGCGCGCTTCCGGAGCTGCTGATGGAGATGAGGGCGTGATAGATACCCCATACGGTTCCAAAGAGGCCGATAAAAGGCGCAGTCGCACCAGTAGAGCCTAAGAAAGTAAGGCCTTTTTGGAGGCTGGCAGCAATGCCATCGATACTATTTTTAATACTTCTTGCCATCCACTCAGAGTAATTTAAGGTTTGTAAGAGTTCGCGGTGATTGCTGGACTGGCTTTGATGATGGGCAGAAGCCTTCGTCGCCGATTTGGCAATTTGATAAAAAGGATTATTGGCATGATCGCTAAAAGATTGGATGCCCTCATCAAATGAAGTGGCATGCCAGAATTGATCTAATTCAGGCTTGAGCTTACGCAGATTACGTAAATCCCAAAGGCGTGTGAGCAAAATAACCCAAGTCACGATTGAGCAAGTCAGAAGTGCGAGCGCTACAAATCGAGTAATTAAATCCCCTTCGAGCCAAAGATTTGCGATACCAAATGGTGTATTCATATTGATTAATTCTTGAGGTTAAATTTAATTAAAAGATTAGTGGAGATTTTCTGAGGTGAACCATTTACTAAAAAAGGTTTAAAGCGGTAACGTATACCGATTTCGCTTGCAGCGCGATCAAGCCTAGGAAAAGTGCTTGACTGCAACATGGCCACATTCTCTACGCTACCCGTTTCATCAATAATTAACCGCACTACGACTGCGCCTTGCTCGCCAGAGCGTTTTGAGAAAGACGGATAGAAAGCGTCGGCATCAGGTTGATATACGACGACCAGTTTACCAATGTCGGTCTGAATTGGTGTCCCGCTTGCTCCACCGCCAGTAGCGGGTGCCACAGCGGCATTTGGAGATGGGGAATCACTCTTGGCTTGGGGCTGAGCTTGGGTTTGGGATTGTGTTGACGGGGCTTGCTGAGCTGGCGTAGGCGTTGGTTTCTCAGTGGGCTTTTCTTGGGGCTTCTTCTTTGGCTCTGGCTTAGTTTCCTGTTTTGGCTCGGGTTTGGGTTTTGGCGGAGCAGTTGGAGCTTGTTGGCTTGCCGCTTCAGGGCTGACTAAATTAGCCATCACACGTGTATCGTCAGGTTGCGAAGGGGTTGTACTCCAATGCAAAAAATCTAAAGCCGGTAATGCATGCAGCAACAAGACGATGCCAATGATGATGCGTTCCGATTTATTAAACGGGATATGAAAGGCAATTTTTTTTGAGAAATAGCTCATCTCACACCGCTTAACATTCGTGAATCTAGATCATGCAATTTTAAATTAATCGACATGAGGTCATGCGCCATTTGCAAAAGCATCCCTGCATCTTTACTGCTAATGAACGTTACAGAACTGGCATCTTTTATTTCTACTGCATTATTTTTTAAAGCGAGCTGTTTACTGAGCTGTCTTACCACTGCCTCACTGGTATCAATCAAGTTAATGGAGTCACCCAGTAATTTGCGAATGGCCTTTCTTAAAAAAGGATAGTGTGTGCAGCCTAATACCAAAGTATCAGAGCCTGCATCCTGGATAGGCTCCAAATATTTAGCCAACAGATCTAAGGTTTCTTCGCTATCTGCTTTCCCAGCCTCAATCAATGGCACGAGACCAGCGCCCGTTTGTTTGATGAACTGACAATGGCTTGGTAGGGTAGCTAGCAAGTCATTGAACTTATCGCTCTTTAAGGTTGCTTCTGTTGCTAACACTCCAATAATGCCATTTTGCGTCTGCATGGAGGCAGGCTTGATCCCGGGCTCAACACCAATAACTGGGATTGCAAGCTCAGCCCGAATTTGATGAATAGCTTCTGCTGTAGCAGTATTGCAAGCGATGACGATTGCTTCACAGCCTTCACTTGCCAAGTATTTGCAAAGAGCTAAACTACGCGCCGCGATCCAATCGCTTGATTTTTCGCCATAGGGTGCATTAATGGAATCGGCGAGGTAAATGTAGTTGTTTTTTGGAAGCTGGCGCAGAGCCTCATCCAAAATGGATAAGCCTCCAACACCAGAGTCAAAAACCCCTATGAGTGCCAATGCAGTACCAGCGCTTGCTTCAATTTATTGGGTCAATTAATTAAGCAATGTTCACTGGAATACCAGCAATTTTTGCTTGCCACTCTTTGGGACCAGTCTCATGCATCGAGATGCCTTCCGAATTAACGGCAACGGTCACAGGCATATCTTTGACATCAAACTCATAAATTGCTTCCATGCCTAAATCGGCAAAGCCAACTATTTCAGCAGTTTGAATTGCTTTGGATACTAAATAGGCGGCGCCACCAACTGCCATTAGGTAGGCAGATTTATGTTTCTTAATAGCTTCAATTGCCACGGGGCCGCGTTCAGCTTTGCCAATCATGGAGATCAGGCCAGTTTTCGCCAGCATCATCTCAGTGAACTTGTCCATGCGGGTTGCAGTTGTAGGACCTGCAGGACCAACAGCTTCATCACGGACAGGATCGACTGGTCCTACGTAATAAATCACGCGATCCTTAAAGCTCACAGGTAATTCCTCACCTTTGGCAAGCATGTCTTGAATGCGCTTATGAGCGGCATCACGACCAGTCAAAATCTTGCCATTGAGAAGAAGGGTCTCGCCTGGTTTCCAGCTTGCTACTTCTTCAGCGGTAAGCGTGTCCAAGTTAATGCGCTTCGATTTTTGGGTATCCGGTGTCCATGTGACATCTGGCCAATCAGATAATGAGGGCTTATCTAATTTGGCTGGACCATCACCATGCAAATGGAAATGTACATGTCGAGTTGCTGCGCAGTTTGGAATCATCGCCACCGGTAAGGAGGCTGCATGTGTTGGGTATTCCATGATCTTGATGTCCAAAACAGTAGTCAAGCCCCCGAGACCTTGAGCGCCAATCCCGAGCTTATTTACTTTCTCGTAAATTTCTAAGCGGAGTTCTTCGGCGCGCGTTTTAGGGCCACGAGCAATGAGTTCTTGAATATCGACTGGACCCATTAACGATTCTTTTGCCATCAGCATGGCTTTTTCTGGAGTGCCACCAATACCGATACCGAGGATGCCGGGAGGACACCAGCCGGCACCCATGGTAGGGACGGTTTTCAAAACCCAATCCACAATAGAGTCGGATGGATTGAGCATTACCATCTTGGCTTTATTTTCTGAGCCACCACCTTTGGCCGCACAGATGACCTCAACATCATCACCCGGAACGATTTCATAGTGAATTACAGCAGGGGTGTTATCGCCTGTATTTTTTCGCTTGCCTGCTGGATCAGCTAATACTGACGCGCGCAGCATGTTGTCTGGATTCAGATAAGCGCGGCGCACACCTTCATTCACCATCTCGGCAACGCTCATCGTTGCATCAGGCCATTGCACGTTCATACCAATTTTTAAGAAAACGACTGCAATACCAGTGTCTTGACACATGGGGCGGTGGCCTTCGGCACACATCCGGCTATTTGTCAGAATTTGGGCGATGGCATCTTTAGCTGCTTCACCTTGTTCGAGTTCATAAGCTTTACCCATGGCAGTAATAAAGTCCTTGGGGTGGTAATAGGAAATAAACTGGAATGCGTCCGCAACGCTTTGTATGAGGTCGTTTTGTTTAATATTTGTCATAGTTTTCTACTTAATTAGTAAAGGTTTCCCCTATTTTAAGGGTTTGCCATAGAGCAAATTCCGAGTGTTTTCACTTATCTTTGACAGTCTTGAAGGTGTAAACCTATCATTTTGCGATATTTTCACGCATTTGTAGATTTAATTAGATTACTTATTAATAGATAGAGGGCTGTAAAGCATGGAACCATTAATGCAAGAAAACCGCGTTTTTAATCCACCTGCAGATTTTGTTAAGGGTGCTGCCATTCCAGGTATGGAAGCTTACAACAAACTTTGCGCTGAAGCAGAGAAAGATTACGATGGTTTTTGGGGGCGCCTCGCCAAAGAAAATATTTACTGGAAGAAACCATTCACAAAGGTATTGGATGAATCTAAAGCGCCTTTCTATAAGTGGTTTGAAGATGGCACAACCAATGCTTCTTATAACTGTTTAGACCTTCAAGTAGAAAAAGGTCTTGGCGATAAGACTGCCATCATTTTCGAGGCAGATGACGGTACTGTAACGAATGTTTCATACCAGGAGATGTTGAACCGTGTTTGCAAAATGGCAAATGCGCTTCGCAAAATGGGCATCAAGTCTGGTGACCGCGTCATTATTTATATGTCGATGTCGATTGAAGGCATCGTGGCGATGCAAGCTTGTGCTCGTGTAGGTGCAATTCACTCCGTAGTGTTTGGCGGCTTCTCCGCTAAATCATTGCAAGAACGTATCGTTGACGTTGGTGCTAGCGCTGTGATCACAGCGGATGAGCAGCTCCGTGGCGGCAAAGCATTGCCACTGAAGGTCATTGTTGATGAAGCCATTGCATTGGGTGATTGCGAAAAAGTTAAAAACGTAGTTGTGTATAAGCGCACTGGTGGCAACATCCCAATGACTGCAGGCCGTGATTCATGGATGCATGAAGTTGTTGCAAATGAATCTAACATTTGTGAGCCAGAGTGGGTAAGCGCTGAACATCCATTGTTCATCCTCTACACCTCAGGCTCAACAGGCAAGCCAAAGGGCGTACAACATTCCACTGGTGGTTACCTCTTGTGGGCAATCCTCACAATGAAATGGACCTTTGATATCAAGCCGGATGACGTCTTTTGGTGCACAGCTGATATCGGCTGGGTCACTGGCCATTCTTACATTACGTATGGCCCACTCGCAGTGGGCGCTACTGAGATTGTTTTTGAAGGGGTGCCAACCTATCCTAATGCTGGTCGTTTCTGGGACATGATCCAAAAACACAAAGCAACAATTTTCTACACTGCACCAACAGCAATTCGTTCGTTAATCAAAGCATCGAGCAATGATGAGTCAGTACATCCAAAGAGTTATGACTTGTCTTCATTGCGCCTCTTGGGTTCTGTAGGTGAGCCGATTAATCCAGAAGCATGGATGTGGTACTACGAAAATGTGGGTGGCTCACGTTGCCCAATCGTAGATACGTTCTGGCAAACCGAAACGGGCGGCCACATGATTTCCCCAATGCCAGGCGCAACTCCAATGATTCCAGGATCCTGTACATTGCCATTGCCAGGCATCATGGCGGCAATTGTTGATGAAGCAGGTGCAGACGTTCCAAACGGCCAAGGCGGCATCTTAGTGGTTAAGCGTCCGTGGCCTTCGATGATTCGTACCATTTGGAATGATCCTGACCGTTTCGTGAAGTCGTATTTCCCGGATGAATTAGGTGGCACTTTGTATTTGGCTGGTGACGGCGCAATTCGTAATAAAGACACTGCTTACTTTACGATTACTGGCCGTATCGACGACGTATTAAACGTTTCTGGTCACCGTATGGGTACGATGGAAATCGAATCTTGCTTAGTTGCCAATCCTTTGGTGGCTGAGGCTGCAGTAGTGGGACGTCCGGATGATTTAACTGGCGAGGCGATCTGCGCATTTGTTGTGCTTAAAGGCGGCCGTCCTACTGGTGATGAAGCCAAAAAGATTGCTACTGACTTGCGTAACTGGGTAGGCAAAGAAATTGGCCCTATCGCTAAGCCAAAAGACATTCGCTTTGGTGATAATTTGCCTAAGACTCGTTCTGGCAAGATCATGCGTCGCTTGCTGCGTGTGATTGCGAAAGGCGAAGAGGTTACCCAAGACACCTCAACCCTCGAGAATCCAGCGATTTTGGAGCAGCTCAAAGAGT
>CANBYN010000094.1 GCA_947373615.1 Burkholderiaceae bacterium
TCAAGCAACGTGAAGTTGATGAGCGCATTGTGGTCGATGATGCGGGCGTGATTGCAGCAGTCGAAAAGATGATTAAGCAACGCAAAGACTCCATATCTCAGTTTGAAAAAGCCGGGCGTGATGATTTGGTGGCAATTGAAGCGGCTGAAATGACGATCTTACAAGCTTACTTGCCGGCTCAGTTATCAGATGCTGAAGTTGAGGCTGCCGTTGCTACTGCTGTCAGCTCTACTGGCGCAACAGGACCTCAAGATATGGGTAAAGTCATAGGCGTACTCAAGCATCAATTGGCTGGCAAAGCTGATATGGGTAAAGTTTCAGGTTTGGTAAAAGCTGCGTTAGCGAAATGATGAATTAAGAAGGTAAACAGTTTCATACTGTCCTGATGGCGCTTATTCCTCAATCCTTCATTGCCGATCTTTTGAATCGGGTTGACATCGTTGATGTGGTCGGGCAGCACGTAAAACTCAAGAAGGCTGGCGCGAACTATCAAGGTTTATGCCCCTTTCATTCGGAGAAGTCCCCATCTTTTTCTGTCTCTCCTACAAAGCAGTTTTATCACTGCTTTGGTTGTGGGGCTCATGGATCGGCCATAAGTTTTTTAATGGAGTACTCGGGACTTGGCTATGTGGATGCCATTGAAGATTTGGCGCGTTCTGCTGGATTAGATGTCCCACGTGAGGAGCGGACTGCCAATGACATAGCAAGACAGCAGCAAGCAATGGCTCTAAGTGAAGTGATGAGTTCTGCAGCTGATTGGTATCGCCAGCAACTCAAAGGCAACACAAGAGCAGTGGACTATTTAAAAGGTCGTGGACTTACTGGTGAAATCGCCAAACGTTATGCATTGGGATACGCGCCTGATGGTTGGCAAGGTTTAGAGTCTGTCTTTGGGTCTTATTCAAACGATGAAATTGCTAAGACTTTGCTAGAGGGCGGTCTTCTTATCCAGAGTGAGCAGTCAGAAGGTGGTCAGGCTGTAAAGCGCTACGATCGGTTTCGCGATCGCATTATGTTTCCGATTCGTAACTCCAAGGGTCAAACAATTGGCTTTGGCGGGCGCATTCTAGATCAAGGTGAGCCAAAGTATTTAAATTCTCCTGAGACACCGCTATTCTCAAAGGGTAATACGCTCTACGGATTATTTGAGGCAAGACAAGCTATTCGCGCGCAAGAATATGTACTCGTGTGCGAAGGCTATATGGACGTAGTTGCGCTCGCGCAATTGGGTTTCCCAAATGCAGTGGCAACGCTAGGCACTGCATGTACCGCAAACCATGTGCGCATGCTTTTGCGTCAAACTGATAAAGTAGTGTTCTCATTTGATGGTGACTCTGCAGGCCAACGTGCCGCGCAACGTGCATTAGAAGCTTGTTTGCCGCTCATGTCGGACGATAAAGAGATTCGTTTCTTATTTTTGCCTACAGAGCATGACCCCGATAGTTATGTGCGTACTTACGGCGCACCCGCCTTTGAAAAAGTCATTAAAGAGGCAATGTCGATTTCGAGTTTCTTTTTCAAAATTGCGAGCGAGGGCTATGAGTTGACTGCTCCGGAGGGTCGAGCACATACACATCACGCTGCCAAGCCACTGCTGTTATCGATGCCCCCGATTGCATTGCGAACGCAAATTTTGCGCGAGCTCGCAATTCGAACCAATACAACGCCAGCAGAGCTTGAAGCGTTTTGTGGGTTAACAGTAGCGCCAGCTCAGCAAGTGTCCTATCAGGCAGTACAGGCACGCTCGCAAACAAATCAAAATAATTTTTCGAATGGTGGAAATAGACAAGGCGCACCCTGGCAAGCATCTAAGGGCTCTGCAAAACGCGTAGCATCACTTAATATTGAACCTCCTAAAGCGCCTACGGATTTAGCGGAGCAAATGTTGCGGGTGATCATTCAATTCCCGCATTTAGGAAAAGAATTGGATTCTAATAAGCGCACCTTGGCATTGAAGGCTGCAGAACAAAGATCTCCTAAAGCGCTTGCTTTGATGCAAGATCTTTTATCTCAGTGTGATTTGGTTGAGCTCATTCCAGGCGATGAAGGAAAGCCGGGAAGTGTAGGCGCCGGAGCTTTTGCTATGTTTCAAGATCAGCTCTCGCGAAGTGAGTTTGCCCCTCTCTATGAGATGCTCAGAAAACGGGTAATGGATTCAGATTTGGAGTTAGATGGTGCTACAGCGGATTTGGATGGGGCCTTCAAAAAGCTGGAATTAACACACCTAAAACAAGAAATGACTGACATTGCCCAAAAGATTGCGAATAGCACGGCAACCGAGCAAGATCGAGCGAGATATCGTGAATTAGGTGAGAAGCTGAAGTTCTCATAATAATTTTCCGAAACACCTCTAGAAATCATCCTAAAAATCCCCATATTTTTAGGGGAACAAGGGTTATTTAAGTCGCAATCGACTATAATCCTCTGTTCCCAAGAAAAAACTTATTTAATTCAGCCACTTGCGCTTTATTGTGATGAAATTTGGGGTAAGTGGACAACGGGGCTGTGCTTAATCAGTCGATATCAATAACAGTAATGTGAGTAAGTGCTAATAAATGCCTAATACCAAGATCAAAAAATCAGCTAAACCCGCCGCAAAACCAGCGAAAGCTGTAAAGCTGGCTCCAAAAGCCAAGCCTGCCGCTAAACCAGCAAAATCAGCAAAAGTAACCGCTAAACCAGCTAAAACACCTACCAAGCTGGCTTCCAAGGCAAAGCCGGTTGTTAAAGCTCCAGCTAAACCAGTAAAAGCTGCTGCTAAACCTATATCTAAGGCCAAGCCAGCTGCTAAGACGGTAGCAAAGCCTACTAAAAAAGCCCCTACAAAGCCTGTAAAAGTTGTTGCAAAGCCGGTTGTTAAAGCTCCAGCTAAACCAGTAAAGCCTGCCGCAAAGCCGGTGGCAAAAACGCCTGCTAAACAAACGCCTACAGCTAAGACCCCTACAAAAGCTGCACCCGCTAAAGTGGCGAAGGCTGAAGTTAAGGCTGAGCCAGTCAAAAAAGGTAAAGCAGCAACCCCCAAGAATGAAGAAGTCAAAGGGATTAAAGAGGCTAAGGGCAAGAAGGCAAAAGTAGTCGAAGAAGTAGTTGTGGAAGAGAAAAAGAACGGTCGCAAAGCTAAATCAGATACCCCGGCAGAACCTGCTGAGCCTGTATTGACTGATCGTCAAAAAGCGCGTGAGCGCAAGGCCAAAGAGAAAGCCCTCTTAAAGGAATTCGCAGCACAACAATTAGGCACTGAAGAGCAACAAGAGTTACGTCGCGCACGCTTGAAGACTTTAATCAAGATGGGTATGTCCAAGGGTTACTTAACCCATGGCGAAATGAATGACGTAATGTCTGATGAGTTGTCAGATGCAGATGCGTTAGAAACTTTAATCAGCTTGTTAAATGACATTGGTATTACCGTTTACGAACAAGCCCCAGATGCTGAAACATTAATTCTATCTGACAATACTGCAGCTGCCGCCTCTGAAGAAGAGGCTGAAGAAGAGGCTGAGGCAGCCTTGTCTACGGTGGACTCAGAGTTTGGTCGCACAACCGATCCAGTGCGTATGTATATGCGCGAAATGGGTACAGTAGATCTTCTGACTCGCGAAGGTGAGATCGTCATTGCGAAGAAGATTGAAGCTGGTCTTAAAGATATGGTGATGGCCTTGGCTGCCTGCCCTGTAACAATCGCTGAAATCCTTTCTAACGTCGACAAGATTGCTAGTGGAGAGATGGAGATTGACCAATTTGTTGATGGTTTGGTTGATCCAAATGCTGAAGATATTAAGCTAGGACCTGAAGAGCCAGAAGTTGACCCAGATGCCGAAGAAGGTGGGGAAGAAGGCGAAGACGAAGGCGGTGGCGGTGCGGCAACTGCTAACGTTAAGCAACTTGAAGAGCTGAAACAAATTTCCTTAGAGAAGTTTGCAATCGTTCGTACACAGGCCGACAAAATGCGTCGCGCGTTTGATAAAGAAGGGTATAACTGCCCGGCATATATAAAGGCGCAAGATGCGATTCGAGGCGAACTACTTGGTTTCCGTTTGACTGCAAAAAGTGTTGAGAAGTTATGTGACACTATGCGCTCCCAAGTTGACCAAGTGTGGAAACTTGAGCGCGGTATCGTAAGCTTATTAGTAGATAAAGTTGGCGTGAACCGCAGTGAAGTATTAAAAGATTTCCCAAAGATGTCCATGAATTTAACTTGGACGGATAAGTTGCTGAAAGAGAACAAGCCCTATAGCGCACTCTTGCAACGTAATGTTCCTGCTATTCAAGAATTGCAACAGAAGTTGATAGATATTCAGACTCGTGTCGTTATTCCACTTCCAGAATTAAAGGAAGTAAATAAGCAGATGATCGCAGGTGAGAAGCGTGCACGTGAAGCAAAACGTGAGATGACTGTGGCCAACTTACGTTTGGTGATCTCAATTGCTAAGAAATATACCAATCGTGGCTTGCAGTTCTTGGACTTGATCCAAGAGGGCAACATCGGTTTGATGAAAGCGGTTGATAAATTTGAGTATCGTCGCGGTTACAAGTTTTCCACTTATGCAACATGGTGGATTCGTCAGGCGATTACCCGTTCTATAGCTGACCAAGCGCGTACGATCCGTATTCCCGTTCATATGATTGAGACGATCAATAAGATGAACCGCATTAGCCGTCAGATCTTGCAAGAGACTGGCCATGAGCCTGATGCTGCAACCTTGGCACTCAAGATGGAAATTCCTGAGGACAAGATTCGCAAGATTATGAAGATCGCCAAAGAGCCAATCTCTATGGAGACCCCAATCGGCGATGATGAAGATTCTCATCTGGGTGACTTCATCGAAGATGGTAATACATTGGCTCCCGCTGAAGCAGCATTGCATGACTCTATGCGTGATGTTGTGAAGGACGTTCTCGATTCATTAACACCACGAGAAGCAAAAGTATTGCGTATGCGCTTTGGCGTTGAGATGAGCACTGATCACACTCTCGAAGAGGTGGGCAAGCAGTTTGACGTTACTCGTGAGCGTATACGTCAAATAGAAGCTAAGGCTTTAAGAAAAATGCGTCATCCAAGTCGTAGCGACAAGCTTAAAACATTCCTCGAGGAGGATTGATCCAAAGACTAACGGGCCTATAGCTCAGTTGGTTAGAGCAGAGGACTCATAATCCTTTGGTCCCAGGTTCAAGTCCTGGTGGGCCCACCAGCAATATCAACGACTTAGGGAGAAATTCCTAAGTCGTTTTTCTATTTCTGCCACTAAGTGCATATGCGATCTCCAGACATCTTCCATTGCAACCACAATAGATATATAGGTCTGCCATTGGAGCAATGAACTGCTTGTAGATTGCGGCGTGCATGCTAAGAGGCATGTGATTAAAATGGATTTGTTCCTACCGCCAGTTATCTCAATTCCATTCGAGGCTAAATTATGAAAAAAATTGCAGCATTCTTTGGTGCAGCATTTATGTTTTCATCCATCCTGACTCATGCTGCAGAAATTAAGGTGGCCGCCGTTGAGTTTTCGCCAAAGTCACCTGGGTTTGAAGATAATTTGAATGGGGCACTAGATGCCATAACGGCTGCAGCTCAAAAAGGGGCCAAACTCATTGTGTTACCTGAGGCTTCATTGAATGGGTTTATTTACCAAGATGCAATGACCCTTTTTTCTTACGCCGACACCATTCCTGGAAAGGCAACTGCAGCAATAGCTAAGGTTACTCAAAAATACAATACTTATGTTGTTGCGGGTTTGTATGAAAAAAATCTGGCCACTGGAAAAATCTATAACGCTGCTATCTTGGTTGGTCCTAAAGGCTATATTGGTAAATACCAAAAAAATACTCTAGCACCAGGCGAAGGAAATAATGCATCACCAGGCACACTAGGTTTTCCAGTTTTTGATACCGATATCGGAAAAATTGGTATTGTCATCTGCTTTGATGATTCAAATATTCAAAATCTACTGCTGCCAGTTTTGCGTGGTGCCGATATTGTTGCTCAACCCATTGGCTCATTTAAGATTCCGACTTATACACCATTAAGCTATACCAATCACTCAACATTGGCCAATATCTCTACCGCCGTTACGTGGCTTGGAACCAATTGGATAGCAACCAATGCAACTGGGGTAGAGGGGCCAGACGCTGGCTTTGCTTCCTTTGATGGTAGTTCTTCTATTTGGGATAACAATGGCAAGCGTTTGATTTCAGCCCCTTTATCAGATTGGACAAAGCGCGTTACTCCACAAACTGTGTATTCAACCATTAATGTTGATCAGAAGAGCAATCAAAAATCTTACTGGTTAACACATCGTCGTCCAGAGCTATATCACGACATTAATAATTATCGTTACCCTGATGATTCAGCGGCAAATAATACCCCCCGTCAAATTTCATCATTACTCATTCAATATGACCCCAAGACCGGTAATGTTGATGAAAACTATAAAAAAGTTGATAGTCTTATTCAGGGGCATGCTGGAGTCTTTAACTTGACAGTTCTACCTTTTAATTCATTTTTAGGCGCAGTTGACCTAAATAAAGATAGCATTGCTAAGTATGCAGAGCAACTTAATGGCAAGAGTTATCAGCTGGCAGCAGGCCTAGCTCAGAAATATAAAACATATGTCTTATTTTCTATGCCTGAGAAAAAGGGAAATGATTATTATGAGACCGCCATTTTGTTCGATTACAACGGAAAGGAAGCAGGCATCTATAGAAAATCTCATTTAAACGATGCTGAGAAAAAATGGGCAACTGCTAGCAATGCGCTACCTGTATTTAAGACGGCTGATTTTGGAAATGTTGCAATCATGCTTGATGATGAGGTTCGCATTCCTGAAATTACCCAAATGTATAGCATCTACCGTGCTGATTTAATTTTGGTTCCAGCAATGTATAACCAAAAAGAATATGGTGGCACCGTAGATATCCCCAAGGGCGTAGTCTCGGATGCTAGCAATCGGGGTATGGCGATGTGGTACAACATTGCCAAATATGCACAGGCC
>CANBYN010000095.1 GCA_947373615.1 Burkholderiaceae bacterium
AGCTCGGCGAATTAGCTCAGCTGGTTAGAGCGACGGAATCATAATCCGCAGGTCCGGGGTTCAAATCCCTGATTCGCCACCACCTTCATAAGTTGTTGATTTTATTAAGAATAATCAGCAATTTTTGGTTCGGTATGCCACTCAGGCGATACGCCAAAATGACCATTAAAGTTCCTCGTTTATATAAGAATCGCTATGGCGTATTCTTTTTTCGCTATCTCGTACTCACCAATTTAGCGTCTGTTTTTAGGCAAAATGAATTTCGCCAATCGTTGCGTACTAAGAATCCAACGACAGCGAAAATGTTAGCATTAACGCGCAATGCAGGGATAGAGTCAATGGGTAAACACGACAATGAACTAAGTAAAATTGAGTCAGACATTCCAAGTAAAAAAATCTTAAAAAGTATTTCGGCACGCCCACCTTCAAGCAAGAAAATGGATGGCTATGACAAACAGAGAAAGAGAAAGCAATAGCAGCGCCAATAAAACCAAAAGCATACTGATTGGGGTTTTACTATTAGGCCTTGGCTATTTTTTTGGCGGACTAACTTTCTACCAACAACTTTTTCCGTTTGAAGAAATTCGTATTGTCAAAAATATATTTTTTGGCGGTAATTTATACGAACCAAAACCACGCAACACTTTATTTCAAACATTCAGCCCTCAAGCGAACGTTGTAATGATTGGAGACTCAAATATAGAAGGCGGCGTATGGGATGAAATATTTACTAAAACAAGAGTTACAAATAGAGGTATAGGGGGGGATAGAACAGATGATATTTTGCGGCGAATGGAACCAATATTCGCTGTAAATGCTAAAAAAGCATTTGTAATGGTTGGTATAAACGATATTTTCTACGGAAAAAGTATTGATACGATTCTTACAAACTATGCGAGCATTGTTCAACAACTTAGAAATAAAGGAACTTCTGTATACATTCAATCTACGCTTGAATGTAGTGCTAATGAATGCGGCAATACACTTGAAAAAGTTAGAGAGTTGAATACAAAACTCAAATCATACGCAGCAGAACAAAAAATACCTTACATAGATATAAACGTTGGACTAACAAGCGAGAAGCAAGGTTTATTGACCGAATACACGTTTGACGGAGTTCACTTGCTTGGAAAGGGGTACTTGAAATGGAGTCAGACAATCTCACCTTACGTTTATTCTCACTAACTCAATATCGGCTTTAAGAATAGTAGGTCGCATATGAATGTCGCGATGTAACGATTACATCATTTAGCCTACCGATACCTCTAATCCAAAGGGAGTAAATGGTTGGAGGCGGCTGGTATTTCAATCAATAGACCACAGAAATATCTACTCTGTCAGGATGGGTGATCTTTGGAGTATTCGGTTGTATCTCGGCAATGAAACGATCTTCGATTTCAAAGAGGGTTATAGACGATCTAAAACGAGTGGTTGATCAAGAAGACTCTTGGTAGACCAACAAAAAATTAATGATGGGATGAGTTTGGTGGTCACATAGTTAAGAGAAAAGAGCATGAGTATCAAACAAATCTCAAAACAACTTTAGATTAGCGCGAGGGAGGTTTATAAGACGCTATAAGTGTGATAAATTTAGTAAAATATTACAGATAAAAAGTTGTCAAAATACTTTGAAAAAAATATTACTAATCCAAATATAAGGAAAAGGTTTTGATAATCAAAATTATTGGTTTGATCGGAGTTCTTGACATGTTGGCGTTGAAAAAATTTAATGCTAAATTTCTACCCATAAACTCCCCTATGTTTGATGTAGTCGAGATACGTATGGTTTTCAATTACATCTTAATTTTGATAGGTTCCATTTTGCTAATTTACGTAGGAAATAAGAAAATTGATTTGTAGTTCATTCTTGCTGTGATGATTTACTATGGACCAACTCTCTTCGGTCGTGGTGCTGATTTGACAGCAGTTCAGTTGGTGTAAGCTGATGTCTATGGCTAATACATCGCACCGGCTTATCCCTTTGGAGGCAAGCAGAGGAGTTGCTGCAATCATTGTTTTAATGCATCACTTCTTTTTGGGTTTTGCACCATGGATAACGGGTTTTTTGCCAGCGGCTAAAAATGACTCCAGCTTGATTGGGCATTGGTACTTTGTATTCTTTAATGGGAATGGGGCGGTAAATTTCTTCTTCGTTCTTTCTGGGTTTGTATTATGTTGGGGATATTTCAAGACAGGTGAGGTGCGAAAGCTAAAAATTGCTTTTCTTAAAAGGCTTCCTCGATTGATGGCTCCCGTTCTAATTACAGTTTTAATTAGCTATCTCCTATTTCGTTTTGGACTTTATTATTTTTATGAAGCATCCAAGATTAGTGGAAGCCCTTGGTTGGCGACTTTTGCTTATGCCGGATGGACGCCGGAGTTTCAGCCAAGTCTTCTTAAAGCGATGGCCCAAGGTATAACCCCTTTTGTTACTGACAATGCAAGTTACAACACTAATTTATGGACGATGAAGCCAGAATTTATAGGGAGCATTGCTGTTTTTATGCTTGGGGCATTTATTTCTCTGGTGCTTTCCTTTCGGTACCTCTTTATTGGCTTTATTCTTTTTTCTATTTGGGCATTGAGTGCATATAACTACCTTTTTCCATTTGTCGTTGGTATTTTTCTTTCAGCAGTTTTGGTTAAACATGAATTAAAGGTGAGGCTACCTATAGCTTTGTCCTTAATTACTCTTGGCTTATACCTCCTGGGGTACTCGATACCAGAACAGCATTATTTGTGGGTTAGTTATATTTCCCACTCAGCGTGGGCGGATAATTCCCAAGTAATCCTAAATTCCTTAGGTGCAGGATTAGTGATAATTTCAATTATGTGTAATTTGCAAATATATGCCTCTATAAATGGAAGGTTTTGTAACTATCTAGGGCAGTTAAGCTTTCCCTTGTACTTAGTTCACACCTTGGTTATTTGTTCATTAAGTAGTTTTGTTTACCTTTTTTTAAAGCACCAAGATTACTCAAATAAGATGATATTGATAGCTTTATTGGGTTTAACTTTTGCCGCTTCATTACTCGCCGCTATTCCCTTGGTGTATTTTGATAAGTTTTGGTTAAAACTAACCAATCAAGTATTTAAAAAAATAGCCTAAGTATGTAATTAAGTAGGTATTCTGGAAAAATAAGTTGGATCTCAAATTTCCCTTAAAAGGGGTCTTGAATATTGTGAGCAATAATTTTATAGGTGGAGTCGGCTATCAATCCATGAGTTACAAACTCAATATGAATGTCTGATTCGCCACCAAATCTAAAGACTATCGCCATTCGGCGGCGGCCTTTTTCATAGGCTAGTTTGGCACTTGATATGGCTAAATTTTGGAACTTCATCTGTTTTCAGCTTGGATGGTTTGCCTGTGTATGGGGCGCCGCCAATAAGGAATTGTTATGGGCTATTGTTGTTACTGTCGTCTATATTGCTTTCCATGTTTGGCGTTCGCCATCCCCAAAAGTAGAGATGAGGCTCTTATTGAAGGTCCTCCTATTTGGAATTACTTCCGATACCCTCATCATGTATTTGGGCCTTTTGAACTTCCGGGATGACTGGCTTGCTCCTTATTTATCGCCTCTCTGGATGTGGGTGCTATGGGTTTTGGTGGGAACCACTGTTAACGGTTCTTTAATTTGGCTGCGCAGTAAGCCCATTTTGGGGGCTATTTTGGGTGCAATTTGCGGCCCAATTTCTTATGAGGCAGGCATTCGGATGGGTGCTGGAGGATGGGGTGCTGGTCAACAGGTTGCCGGATTTATCTTGGTTGGGGTTATCTGGGGGATTGCTATACCCCTCTTCTTCTATTGGAATCGCGACTCAATAGAATGTGGTCCAGTGAAAAATCTGTAAATTCCACTGAAAAGTCACTTGCCAAGAGTACTGTTTTTATATACAGTAACCATTAAGTTGTTAAATAGTAGATAAAACTTCGGGAAAAAGCCCAGCACATAGCGAAAAGGAATCAAAAATGGCCTTGGATGACAAAAAGAAATCAGCCTCCTCAGAATTTGAGGGAATGAGCGGAGACAAGCAAAAAGCATTAACAGCGGCTTTGGCACAAATTGAGAAACAATTTGTCAAAGGCTCAATCATGAGATTGGGTGATGCTGAAATTAATCAAGATATTCAGGTGGTATCAAGTGGCTCACTTGGTTTGGATATCGCACTTGGTGTTGGTGGTCTTGCACGTGGTCGCGTGATTGAGATCTACGGCCCAGAATCGTCCGGTAAAACCACTTTGACATTGCATGCGATTGCTGAAATGCAAAAGCTTGGTGGCACATGCGCCTTTATCGATGCTGAGCATGCTTTGGATGTGCAGTACGCATCACGCCTAGGTGTAGATGTAAATAATTTATTAATTTCTCAGCCGGATACTGGTGAGCAAGCTTTGGAAATCGCCGATGCTTTAGTGCGCTCAGGATCGATTGATTTGATCGTGATTGACTCGGTTGCTGCTTTGGTCCCTAGGGCCGAGATTGAAGGCGATATGGGTGATTCATTGCCAGGCTTGCAAGCCCGTTTAATGAGTCAGGCCTTGCGTAAGTTGACTGGTGCTATTAAGCGTACTAACACAACGGTAATCTTTATTAATCAAATTCGAATGAAGATTGGTGTGATGTTTGGTTCCCCAGAGACCACTACAGGCGGCAATGCGCTCAAGTTCTACGCCTCCATGCGTTTGGATATCCGCCGTATTGGCAGCATCAAAAAAGGCGATGAGGTTGTGGGTAATGAAACTCGTGTGAAGGTTGTGAAGAACAAAGTTTCGCCTCCATTTCGCGAAGCAATCTTCGACATTATGTATGGCGCAGGTATTTCTAGAGAAGGCGAAATCATTGATATGGGTGTCGAAGCTGATCTCGTTGAAAAGTCTGGTTCTTGGTATAGCTATAACGGTGACCGCATTGGGCAAGGTAAAGATAATGTACGCGAGTTCTTAAAAGAGAATCCAGCAATTGCTAAGGATATTGAAGCAAGAATTCGTGAAAAGTTAGGAGTGAAATCAGGCTCGGCAGTAGTCACGGACGTTTTGAGCGAAGAAGAGGAAGTCGAATAGTTCGATGTCAGAGCTTAGCGGTAAAAAATCCATACAAAGCCCGAGTCTTAAAGCTCGGGCTTTGCGTCTTTTGTCTCTTCGAGAATATAGTCGTAAAGGGTTGGCCGCAAAGCTAGCCGAATCAAAGACTCGATGGAAAAAAATAGGTGCAGAGACCGACCACGCACCCGTATCCACCACCATAGAAATTGAAGCAGTTTTGGACGATTTTGAGGCTAGGGGGTGGCTTTCAAACGAACGTTTTGCCGAGGCTTTAGTGCGCAAGCGGAGTGAACGCTATGGAGTTAGGAAAATTCAAGATGAGCTTGAAAGAGCTGGGATTAATTCCAAGGAGTCAAATACCCTTATTGGCGCCTTAAGGGAGACAGAGTTTCGGCGGGCTTACGATCTATGGATAAAGAAGTATGGTGTCCTAGCTAACGACCCAAAAGAGCGAGCTAGACAATATCGCTTCTTGGCTTCAAAGGGTTTTGGGTCAGAGATTGTTGCAAAGATCCTCTGCGGTCAGCATCCCGATTAGGGCAATTACGGATCGAGTTTGACTAATTGCCGCGTTGCAGCATGATAGACTTGTAGTAGTCGGGCAACCCTCACGCATTTATTTAAATTTAGCTAATTTAGCTATTTCCAAGATAAGTATGCAAATCAGGTGGCATCGGTTTTACTAATCCTCATCGTTTGCTAAACAAGATACCGTTTCGGAGTAATTATGAAAATTCACGAGTACCAAGGCAAAGAACTTCTTCGCCAATTTAATGTGCCTGTTCCTAATGGCATTCCTGCATTTAGTGTTGATGAGGCGGTGAAAGTCGCTGAAAAACTAGGCGGCCCAGTATGGGTTGTTAAAGCACAGATACATGCTGGTGGTCGCGGTAAAGGCGGCGGTGTGAAGCTTGCTAGAAGTTTAGATGATGTGAAGAAATACGCTTCTGAAATTTTGGGTATGCAACTCAAGACTCATCAAACGGGGCCAGAAGGTCAAAAAGTAAATCGCCTCTTAATCGAAGATGGCGCAGACATTAAAAAAGAGTACTACTTCAGTATTGTTACAGACCGAGGCACACAAAAAAACGTGATCATGGCTTCTAGCGAAGGGGGTATGGATATTGAGGAAGTTGCTGAATCACATCCAGAAAAAATTATCAAAGTATTTGTTGACCCATTGATTGGTTTGACGGATGCTGACTGCGATGTTGTTGCAAAAGGCATTGGCGTTCCAGAAGCTTCAATTCCAATGGCTCGAGACGTATTTAAGAATTTATATAAGACCTACTGGGATACTGATGCATCTTTAGTGGAGATCAACCCATTAATCCTTGAAGGCAATGGCAAGATTAAGGCTCTTGATGCTAAATTCAATTTCGATCCAAATGCATTATTTCGTCACCCAGAGATCGTTGCTTATCGTGATATCGATGAAGAAGATGCTGCTGAGATTGAAGCCTCTAAATTTGATCTTGCCTATATCTCTTTGGATGGCAACATTGGCTGCTTAGTAAACGGTGCAGGTTTGGCAATGGCTACTATGGATACCATTAAGTTATTTGGTGGCGAGCCTGCAAACTTCTTGGACGTTGGTGGTGGTGCTACAGCAGAAAAAGTAACCGAAGCATTTAAGATTATGCTTAAGAATAAGAGTGTTCAAGCTATTTTGGTCAATATCTTCGGTGGCATTATGCGTTGTGATGTGATTGCTGACGGAGTCGTGACTGCATGTAAAGCGGTAAACCTCACAGTACCTTTAGTTGTGCGTATGAAGGGTACAAACGAAGAGTTGGGTAAGAAGATTCTTGCGGACTCTGGTTTGCCAATTATTAGCGCCGATTCAATGGCTGAAGCTGCTACTAAGGTAGTTGCTGCTGTTGCCAAAAACAAATAATCCAG
>CANBYN010000096.1 GCA_947373615.1 Burkholderiaceae bacterium
AAACGAGGCAGTAACAATGAAAAAAGTTCTCATTCTTGGTGTAAACGGCTTTATTGGTCATCACCTTTCAAAGCGCATTCTTGAGACAACCGATTGGGATGTCTATGGCATGGATATGCAAAATGATCGCCTTGGCGACTTAATCAATCATCCACGCATGCATTTCTTTGAAGGTGATATCACCATTAATAAAGAATGGGTTGAGTATCACATCCGCAAATGCGACGTGATTCTGCCTTTAGTAGCGATTGCCACACCAGCCACTTATGTACAGCAACCGCTCAAAGTATTTGAGCTTGATTTTGAAGCCAATCTGCCGATCGTGCGCTCCGCTGTGAAGTACAAAAAGCATTTGGTATTCCCCTCTACTTCTGAAGTCTATGGCATGTGTGAAGATGGCGGGTTTGATCCTGCGACCTCCAATTTGGTGTATGGCCCAATTAATAAACCACGCTGGATCTATGCTTGCTCAAAGCAACTGATGGATCGCGTGATCTGGGGCTATGGCATGGAAGGTTTGCGATTTACCCTCTTTCGTCCCTTTAACTGGATTGGCCCTGGCCTAGATAGCATCTACACACCCAAAGAAGGTTCCTCCCGTGTGGTCACTCAGTTCTTGGGTCACATCGTTCGTGGCGAACCCATTAATTTAGTCGATGGTGGCGCTCAGAAACGCGCCTTCACTTATGTCGATGATGGGATTGATGCGTTGATGCGCATTATTGCCAATAAAGATGGTATTGCCAATGGCAAGATTTATAACATTGGCAATCCCTTGAACAATCACTCAGTGCGCGAACTAGCGACTCAAATGTTAGAGATCGCACGCAGTATTCCGGAGTACGCCAAAAATGCGAATGAAGTGACGATTGTGGAAACGACTTCAGGCGCCTATTACGGCGAAGGGTATCAAGATGTACAAAATCGCGTACCGGCGATTGATAACACCATCGATGAATTAGGATGGAAGCCAACTACTCCGATGACCGAAGCGCTCAAAAACATTTTTGAAGCCTATCGTGAAGACGTCGAAAATGCGCGCCATTTAGTCGATAAAGAATAAGCGCCGAGGTTCATGGCTAAGATTGCTCTCAAGGTTGATGTTGATACTTTACGCGGCACCAAAGAGGGTGTACCGAGTTTAGCGCGCACCTTTGAGCGCTTTGGCCTGAAAGCCACCTTTTTGTTTAGCCTTGGCCCAGACCATACGGGCTGGGCTTTAAAGCGCGTCTTTCGTCCGGGCTTTTTAAAGAAAGTCAGCCGCACTTCTGTGCTCGAGCATTACGGTATTAAAACCTTGCTCTACGGAGTCTTGCTTCCTGGTCCAGACATCGGCAAACAAGCGGCAGCTGAAATGCGCGCGATTGATCAAGCAGGTCATGAGACTGGCATTCATACATGGGATCATGTAGCCTGGCAAGATGCGGTTCGCACGCAAGATACTGCATGGACCAAAGCCATGATGCAAAAAAGCTGGGATCGTTTTATTGAAATCTTTGGTCATGCACCAGTGACCTATGGCGCGGCGGGCTGGCAAATGAATGTAGCGGCCTTTGAGCAACTCGATCAATGGGGAATTCAATATTCTTCTGATGGCAGGGCTCAGCCTAACCTCATGCCCTATCGCTTAGCACTACCCTCGGGAAAAGCTAAGCATGTGCAATACCCCACTACCCTGCCGACATTTGACGAACTCATTGGCATTGATGGGGATGATGAATTTGGAGCCGTCAAAAAACTGCTCACCATCACCCAAAGTAACCCGAACGACCAAGTCTTTACCTTGCATGCGGAATTAGAAGGTCAAAAGCTATTACCTGCTTTTGAGCAGCTCTTGGCGGGATGGTTAAATCAAGGCCACGAGCTAGTTACCATGGGCGAGCTCCATCAATCTTGGGAAGCGACCAAACAACTCGATAAAATAGCGGTATTGCCATTAACTTGGGGCGAAATTCCCAATCGAAGTGGCGAACTGATTATTCAGAATAACTAAAGTAAGAGACAAACCAACTAACAACGGATCATCATGACAGTAGCCATCGGTCAACCTATACCGCAGTGTGCCATCCCTGCCACTTCCGGATTGACGTTTTCTGCGGACTCAGCAAAAGGTAAAAAACTGGTCCTGTATTTTTACCCAAAGGATATGACTCCTGGATGCACTGCCGAGTCCAGCGAATTTAGAGATACCATCGAAGCCTTCACCAAGGCCAATACTCTGGTGGTAGGTGTTTCCCGAGATAGTCTTAAGTCTCATGATAATTTTCGCAGTAAATTAGAGTTGCCATTTGAGCTCGTGGCTGATACCGAAGAAACGCTATGTCAACTCTTTGGCGTCATGAAAATGAAAAATATGTATGGCAAGCAAGTTCGCGGCATCGAACGTAGCACCTTCCTGTTTGACTCTTCCGGCAAGCTAGCTCAAGAATGGCGTGGTCTGAAGGTTCCCGGTCATGTGGCAGAGGTATTGCGTGCTGCCCAAGCGACCCAATAATATTTACAACAATTTATCGCGAGGTACTTGCAAACCCCAAAATATGCGGTAAAGTCATTTATATGCACCGTAAACGACGGGAAAGTCTGACAATCCGTTTAAACCAGAAGCCTGAATATTTCAGAACAGGTTCGGAGAGCAACCCCCTCCGTTTTTTAGACTGCGCAGCCACTAGTTTTGTAATAAACCGCCAACGCACTTTGCTCGGCGGTTTTTTCTTTTAGGAGAGTTCATGCCATTGCCCCCGATACCAACTCAAATTGCTGATCAAGTAAAACTCACTCGCAAAGATACTCCGGACTTAAAGAAACGACCTGCTCAAGCAAAACCAGTGGTAGTTGAGGCATCAGATTGGACGAATGAAACCGATGAAGATTTATCAGCTGCTGAAGTCGCTTTGGAAAAAATCAAAGCCGATCGCAGTCCCGCTCGCTATGACAACAAAGTTGTGGCACCTGCCAAACCCAAACGCATTATTCGCACGGGTCCTCCAAGCTTATTTGTTTTAGATACCAATGTATTAATGCATGACCCTAGTTCTTTGTTTCGCTTTTCTGAGCATGACCTCTATCTTCCAATGACCACCCTTGAGGAATTGGATAACCATAAGAAGGGGATGACTGAGGTCGCTCGCAATGCGCGTACCGTCAGTAGATCTTTAGACCAACTCATTGCAGGGACCAGTGGCAATTTAGACGAAGGCATCCCCTTAAATAAGTTGGGCAATCAAGATGTGACTGGTCGCCTGTTCTTCCAAACCAAACTCGCCATTCAGGCATTACCTGAAGGCCTTCCAGAAGGCAAAGGGGACAACCTTATTCTTGCAGTGGTGAGTGAATTACAAAAGACTCGCAAAGGTCAAGAAGTCGTTCTAGTCTCCAAAGACATCAACATGCGGATCAAAGCGCGTGCTCTGGGCTTACCTGCTGAAGATTATTTCAACGACCAAGTCTTAGAAGATCGTGACTTAATGTATGCCGGAGTAATGGCATTAACTGCGGACTTCTGGCCAAAGCATGGCAAAGATATGGAAAGTTGGGCAGATTCTAAATCGGGCACGATGTTTTACCGAGTGACTGGCCCTGCCGTGCAAAGCATGTTAGTCAATCAGTTTGTTTATCAAGAAAACCCCGATGGCTCAACCCCCTTTTATGCCCAAGTAAAAGAAGTTAATGGCAAGACCGCTCTTCTACAAACCTTGCGTGATTTTTCTCACCAAAAAAACAATGTCTGGAGCGTTACCGCTCGCAATCGTGAGCAAAACTTTGCCATGAATTTGTTGATGAACCCTGATGTCGATTTTGTCACACTGCTTGGTCAAGCAGGTACCGGAAAGACTCTGCTCGCATTGGCTGCCGGACTAGAGCAAGTGCTCGATAGCAAACGCTACAACGAGATCATCATCACTCGTGCGACCGTTCCTGTAGGCGAAGATATTGGTTTTCTCCCAGGCACTGAAGAAGAAAAAATGCAACCTTGGATGGGCGCATTTGATGACAATTTGGAAGTGTTACAACGCAATGAAGATGGTGGAGCAGGAGAATGGGGTCGCGCTGCGACACAAGAACTGATTCGTTCACGCATCAAAGTCAAAAGCATGAACTTCATGCGCGGCAGAACCTTTGTCAGTAAGTATGTGATTATTGATGAAGCGCAAAACTTAACGCCTAAGCAAATGAAAACCTTGGTCACCCGAGCAGGCCCAGGAACCAAAATTATTTGCCTGGGTAATATTGCGCAAATTGATACCCCTTACTTAACCGAGGGCTCTTCTGGACTCACCTACGTGGTGGATCGCTTTAAAGGTTGGCGTCATGGTGGCCATGTCACCCTTGCGCGCGGTGAGCGCTCACGTCTAGCGGATCATGCTGCCGACGCACTCTAAGAAACATCCCTCATGCCGCACTCTCATCGGGTGCGGCATTTTTATTGGTAGCTTACTCATCCTAAGTGGGTGCAGCCTCTTTGGAAATAAAGCAGCCCCACCCTCAAAAGTGGCGCAATTTAAGCAAGACACCAGTGTGGGCACGGAAGATATTTCCATTGCGGCAGTCGGTTTGGTCGACGTCCCTTATCGCTATGGTGGCAATACCCCAAAAGGGGGGTTTGATTGCAGTGGTCTCATTGTCTACGTGTACAACAAGGCGGCAGGAATTAAGCTGCCGCGCACGATTGCGCAAATGAGTACTCAAGGGCGCAGTGTTGAAAATCAACCTCCAGCCCCCGGAGATTTAATCTTTTTTAACACCACCGGCGAAAAGTATTCGCATGCCGGAATTTACGTTGGGCAAGGTCGATTTGTGCATGCCCCCAGTGCCGGCGGGACTGTGCGCTTAGATTACATCACCACACCGTATTGGGCTGCCAAGTTTACTGAGGCGCGTCGCATCGCACCCCAGTAATAGGTTTGTCGTTCATTTCCCCAACTGTTCACACCTAGCATTTAGAGTCATACCCTCTTGGATAAAAAATCAGAGATAATCTTTTTTTAAACTTTAAAAGCATTGCTTGGCTATTGAAATAGGAACTTTTATGAAAGACTTTGACTTAGAACACCTCCAACAGATATTGCTCACTGTTGCCACTGACATTGGTCTCAAAATTTTGGCGGCGATCGCTTTTTGGGTAATTGGTCGCTGGCTCATTGGCATTGTTCTAAACATCAGCCGCAGAGCACTGGAAGCGCAAAAGCTAGATCCCACCATTCTTCGCTATGTGGGATCCATAATTTCAGTCACTTTAAATATTTTGCTCGTAATCGGAATTCTGGGCTACTTTGGAATTCAAACCACCAGCTTTGCCGCATTAATTGCTACTGCCGGTGTTGCGATTGGCGCTGCATGGGCTGGTCTGCTTTCCAACTTTGCTGCTGGCGTATTTGTCATTGTGCTTCGCCCATTTAAAGTAGGCGACTATATTACGGCTGCGGGTATTACAGGCACAGTCAAAGAAATTGGTCTATTTTCCTCAACCCTTTATACCCCTGACAATATTGCCACCATGATTGGCAATACGAAGATTTTGGGTGACACCATTCAAAACTTTAGTCATAGCCCTTATCGTCGCGTTGACCTCAAATGCCAACTCTCTGGAGCAGCTGATCACGAGGCGGCCATGAAATTGTTACGCGAAAAGATTGCAGGCATTCCGAACGTACTGGCAGATCCAGCCGTTGAAGTCAATATTTTGGAATTTAATCTGGTGGGCCCGGTACTGGCGGTGCGCCCATATTGCAATAACGATCACTACTGGCAAGTTTATTTTGATACTAATCGCGTGATGAGTGAGTCCTTGAGTTCTGCTGGATTCCCTGCTCCGATGGCCTCACAAAATATGATTGTCAAACAAAGTTAAGTCCATTACATTATTTATATATAAATTTGCAAAGTGCTTTTGTAGCAGCAGTCCACCCCATCCAACAGGAGATTTAGTATGAAGAAAATCATCATCGCTTTAGGCATTGCACTGAGTTTTTCCGCCCCTGCTTTTGCACTCTCGCAAGCTGATTGTGAAGCGAAAGCTGTCAGCAAAGATGGTAAGCCTATTTACGGCGCCGCCAAAGATGCCTCCATTAAAAAATGTATGGGCGGAGCAGAAAAACCAAATGATTGCGAAGCTAAAGCACTTAGCAAAGATGGCAAGCCACTTTATGGCGCTGCAAAAGCGGCCTCCATTAAAAAGTGTGAGGGTGGTAAGTAATTTGATTTAAATTCATTTTATTTTTTTAAAAAGCTTAAAGTAAACTGACCCCACATCCGTTGGATATCCAATCCAACGGATGTGGGGTCAGTTTCATTAGTAAAGCATCCGCGAGCATCATTGCCCTACCTCACTGCACTCCAATCATCGACAAATGTTTGCAGATCTTTCATTGCCAAGTCTGATACGACCCAATACCCCATTCCCCCTGATACCCAATGGATTAATTGATAGCCTTGACGATCAAAAGTTTGTGAAGAAGCATCCGACTCTTTGCTTGGCCAGACATAAAGGTTAATGGGATGTTGATTATGGCGATAGACCAATACCGCAACAGGGTGATGATCAAGATAATCTAGTCGTCCGCCTGTCAATGGATATCCCTGTTGCGCAAGATCAATGACGGGTGGGGAATAATCAAGCTTTCCATTGAACCATGGCTTAACAGTGTGTTTGTCGGTAGAAATGACATCGGATAAATGGTCGACTTGGAGCGATCGGGCGTGATTGGAAATCAATTCTTCGGTCAGCCGCTGTTGGGATGAAGGAACGGAGAGGTAGAGACCCACGCTCCACACTAGAGCGGCCATTCCCGCCACCATGGATCCGGCTCTGAGCCAATGAACGTACCAGACCTTGGGCGCTTCTTGCTGCCTTTGATGATCCTGCGGCAGACTCACCTTGATGCGATGAGCAAGATGGGATGGCGCTACAAAG
>CANBYN010000097.1 GCA_947373615.1 Burkholderiaceae bacterium
TTGGATTTGGGTTATATCGCTTTTTACGCCTTAGGTGCCTATAGCTTTGCTTTGCTTGCATCTCCACATCTACCCCAACAGTTTGAAAATATTGCAGCTGCTTTTCCGGAAGGCATGCATTTTTCTCCCTGGATGGTGGCGATCTTCTCGATTTTCTTAGCCGCCTTGTTCGGTATCGTATTGGGTTTTCCAACCCTGCAATTGCGTGGCGATTATTTAGCCATCGTCACTTTGGGCTTCGGTGAAATTATTCGTATCTTTATGAATAACCTAGATCGCCCTTTAAATCTCACTAATGGACCCAAGGGTATTACTGCCATTGATCCAATTCAATTATTTGGCGTCTCCTTTGCCAAGACTTTGGATTTAGGCTTTATAAAAATCCCTGGTTTGTATTTAGTGTTTTATCTTTTCCTGATGTTGGCTATTGCTGTTGCGGTTGTTTGCCTTCACTTGCAAGACTCTCGCATTGGTCGTGCTTGGGTTGCGATTCGGGAAGATGAGATTGCCGCTAAAGCAATGGGGATCAATACGCGCAATATGAAGCTTTTAGCCTTTGCTATTGGGGCTTCATTTGCTGGCGTAGCTGGCGTCCTTTTTTCTGCATTCCAAGGGTTTGTTTCGCCTGAGTCATTTACCTTATGGGAATCTATAGTTGTATTAGCGATGGTTGTTCTTGGTGGAATTGGTCATATTCCGGGGGTTATCTTGGGCGCAGTGCTATTGGCTATATTTCCAGAATTATTGCGCGGTATTGCTCAACCCATCCAGCAATTCTTATTTGGTCACGTGATCGTTGATGTCGAAATCATTCGCCAACTCATTTATGGTTTGGCATTAATTTTGATCATGCTATATCGTCCCGGTGGCATTTGGCAAAAGAGTGAGAGAAGGTCATGACAACTTCTATTCATTTGCTCCTTGATGTAACCGATGTTTCTAAACGCTTTGGTGGGGTCCAAGCGCTTGACTCTGTAGGCCTCCAAGTGCCGCAAGGATCAATTGTGGGTTTAATTGGTCCCAATGGAGCCGGCAAGACCACCTTCTTTAATGTCATTACTGGCTTGTATCCGGCCGACTCAGGAATCTTTTTGTTTGGTGGTAAACCATATTTCCCGGAGTCCGTTGCTCAAGTAACCAAATCTGGGCTTGCAAGGACTTTTCAAAATATTCGTCTCTTCGGTGAAATGTCTGTACTTGAGAATGTGATGGTTGGTTGTCATTGCCGCACTAAGGCAGGATTGCTTGGGGCAATATTTCGCTTTCCAACCACAAAGAGGGAAGAACGAGCTATTCAAGAAAAATCACGCAAGTTATTAGCTTATGTGGGTTTGAGCGAGTTTGCTGCTATGGAGGCGCGCAATCTTTCATATGGTCATCAACGTCGCCTCGAGATTGCAAGAGCATTGGCTACAGAGCCTATACTTTTAGCCCTAGATGAGCCTGCAGCCGGTATGAATGCTACCGAGAAACTAGAGTTGCGCGAGCTGCTATTACGCATTCGAAGTGATGGCAAAACTATTTTGATTATTGAGCACGACGTAGGTTTGGTTATGGGGATCTGCGACAGCCTTACGGTACTTGATTACGGAAAAGTAATTGCTTCAGGCAGGCCTGCAGATGTGCGCGTACATCCCGAGGTGATTAAAGCTTATCTTGGGCAAGGGGCCACATGATGGACAGATTACTCAATGTAAGGGATCTTAAAGTTTCTTATGGTGGCATTAATGCCGTTAAAGGAGTGGATCTTTACGTTAATAAAGGCGAGTTGGTTGCTTTGATTGGTGCTAATGGCGCTGGCAAGAGCTCTAGCTTAAAAGCGATCGCAGGTTTGCTCACACCATCCGCAGGAGAGATTGAGTTCACTCACCTTCAAACCCAAAAATTGCCTGCCTATGAGCTGGTTCGCTTAGGTTTAGGTCTAGTCCCCGAGGGTCGCGGTGTATTTAAGCGCATGAGTATCCTGGAAAATTTACAGATGGGCGCATTCTTAAAAAAAGATGCGAAAGCATTCCACCAAAAATTAGAAGAGGTTTATTCTTATTTTCCAAGACTAAAAGAGCGCTTATCTCAATTGGCTGGAACACTCTCTGGCGGTGAGCAGCAAATGGTTGCCATGGGCAGGGCCATGATGGCTGAACCCAAGTTGCTTCTCCTCGATGAGCCCTCTATGGGTTTATCGCCAATCATGGTGGAGACCATATTTGATGTCATTCGCAATTTATCAACAGGAGGGATGACTATTTTGTTGGTAGAGCAAAATGCGCGCTTAGCCTTGCAAATGGCCGATCGTGCTTATGTTATGGAAAGTGGCTTAATTACCTTAAGTGGATCTGGCAAAGAGTTGCTGCAAGACTCTAGAGTGCGTATAGCCTACTTAGGTGAATAAGTAGGCAAGCAGCTTAATCAACTTGCTTTAATAACTCACGCAACATATTGCTCATCTGACGAATTTCATCATTAGACACGTTTAATGCAGGCATAAAGCGCAGTAAGTTGGGTCTAGGCGAGTTAATCAATAAGCCTTCAGGGTTGCGATCGCGAGCAAGCTCTACTAACTTGCCGCCGATATCCTTGCCAAGCATCAGAGCACGTAGCAAGCCTTCGCCACGCTCACCCTTCAGGTTAAATTCAGCAGAAAGAGCAAGTAATTCTGATTTGAGCAATTGACCTTTAGCTTTGACGCTGTCTAAAAATCCGGGTGCCAATAATTGCTCAATTACGCTGATGCCAACTGCCGTCATTAGAGGGTTACCGTTATAGGTACCACCTTGATCGCCTGGAACAAAGCAGGCCACTGCATCAGTTGCCAGTAAAGCGGCTAGTGGTACGCCACCGCCAATGCCTTTACCCAAGGTCATGATATCTGGCTCAACCCCATAGTGCTCATATGCAAAGAGGGTGCCTGTTCGGCCACAACCAGCTTGAACTTCATCTGCAATTAGCAAAATGTTGTTCTCTTTGGTGAACTTGCGAAGCTCACGCATAAATTCTGGGCTGGCAGGAATGACCCCACCTTCGCCTTGAATAGGTTCAATCATCACGGCAACTGTTTTATCAGTCACTAGTTTTTTGACGGAGTCCAAATCGTTTAAATCTGCTTTTGGAAACCCAGCCACTTGAGGTGCAAACATGGTATCCCAACCTGGCTTACCAGAAGCGCTCATAGTTGCCAAAGTGCGACCATGAAAGCTGTGATCAAAAGTAATAATTTCAAAAGCGCCAGATTTATTTAATTGACCCCACTTGCGCGCCAACTTAATGGCACCTTCATTTGCTTCGGCACCACTATTGGCAAAGAAGACTTTATTAAAGCAACTGTTATCTGTGAGAAGATTTGATAAACGAATCATCGGCTCGTTGTAAAACGCAGGACTCGGATTAATCAGCATCTTTGCTTGCGCATTGAGTGCTTCGATCATTCCAGGATTTCCATGACCCAAGCAATTAACGGCCCAACCTTGTAAGAAATCTAAATAGCGTTTGCCATTGCTATCTGTCAACCAAGAACCGCTGCCCTCAATCATCACCACTTCTGGGCGAGAGGTAATAAACATGACTGAATGGGTGTCAATAGTATGGGTTGGCTTATTCATGCTGGTATTGGTTTGCTAGGGTTATCAAAAGAGAGGATTCTATTATCTCGCTTAATGAGGATTTTTCACTGGATTTAGTTTGGCGCTAAGTCAACGGCGCTAGTAAAGGAGTCTGCAAAGAATTCTTCCTCAGGTAGATGACATTTAGATGCAAAATCCTCTCGAGCTGCATTAACCATAATAGGTGCTCCGCAAGCATAGACCTGAACGTCCTTCATATTTGGATGGTCTTTCATTACGGCTAAATGAACGAATCCAGTGCGACCATGCCAACCATCCTCAGTTAAGGCATCTGAAATGACGGGTATAAATTTGAAGTTGGGGATGTCTTTTTCCCAGGTCTTGCACAAATCTGCGAGATAAAGGTCGCTAGGACGACGCCCACCCCAATAGAGATGAATGGGCCGATCGATCTTTTTGGATTGCATCTGTTCAATAATCGACTTGATTGGGGCAAAGCCAGTTCCTGCGGCCACAAAAATGATTGGCTTTTTAGAATCTTCTCTTAAGAAGAAGCTGCCCAATGGGCCTTCAAAACGTAGGATATCTTTTTCCTTTAATGCTGGCGTTATTGCGCCAAATACAAAATCCGTAAAGAGTCCGCCTGGCAAGTGGCGAATATGCAGCTCAAGCGGCCCTTCTTGATCGGGGGCATTGGCAATCGAGTAGGCGCGACGTTGACCATCTTTGAGGAGAAACTCTAAGTATTGACCCGCTAGAAATTGGAAGCGTTCAGCAGCGGGGAGTTGGAGCTTAAGGATGGCAACATCATCATTCGGTTTGCTAATGGCATTAACGCGACAAGGAACTTTCCGAATCGCAATATCGCCAGCGCCTTGGACTTCTCTAGCTTCAATGATGAGGTCTGACTGAGGGTGGGCGCAGCAAAATAAACTACCGCCTGCCGTTTCATCAACACTACTCAGCGCACTAGCACTATGTTGGCCATGACTTACCTGACCTTCAAGAATCTTTCCTTTACATGATCCGCAGGCGCCATTTTTGCAGCCATAGGGCAAATTAATGCCTTGACGGAGGGCGGCTTCCAACAGATTTTCATCTGGATTTACAGTAAATTGTTTACCGCTCGCTTTGAGCGTGACCTGATAAGACACTCTCATTCCTTTCAATAATTCGTTACGATGTTATCTATGCAATCTTTTGGTAAACCTTCAATTCTGATTATTGGTTGCGGAGACATTGGTCTGCGAGTAGCCAAACAATTTTCTCGCAGTCATCGAATCTTTGCCTTAACTTCAACGCAAAACCGCTTTCAGGAGTTGAGGGAGGTTGGCGCGATACCTATTTTGGGAAATCTGGATCAGCCAGAAACTTTATGGCGTCTTTCCGGTTTAGCTCAAACCGTCATCCATTTAGCACCACCCCAAAACGAAGGAAATCGTGATTGCCGAACCCGCAACCTGCTTCGAATTTTAGCCCAAGGCTCTCATAACGTCAGATGCTTCATTTATATCAGCACTACAGGCGTCTATGGGGATCATAGGGGTGCCAAAGTAAGCGAGTCGACACCAGTGAACCCCCTGAGCAAAAGGGCCCAGAGGAGGGTGGATGCTGAGCGCGCTTTACGTTTATGGTCGCGCGCGCATGGAGTTGCTCTTACGATTTTGCGGGTACCTGGAATTTATGCGATTGATCGCTTGCCGATTGACCGTTTGCAGGCACGAACACCAGCATTACTACCAGAGGAAGATGCATATTCCAATCATATTCATAGTGAAGACTTGGCCAGATTGGTTTGCGCTGCGGCTTTTCGCGGCAAACCTCAGCGCATCATCAACGTCTGCGATGGTGGGGAAACGAAGATGGGCGATTATTTTGATGAAGTAGCTGACGCTTTTGGTTTAGATCGGCCGCCCAGAATGCCTGCTGCGCAATTGCAAACAATCGTCAGTCCAATGCTATGGTCATTTATGCAGGAGTCAAGACGAGTGACGAATACTCGTCTGCATGAATTGAAAACACAACTTCGCTATTTGAGCGTAGCAGATTTTCTGAAGACTATTTCCAAGAATCCTTGAGACCAACAGTACGGTTAAATACTGGCTTGCCAGGTTTAGCATCTATTTTATCGGCAACAAAATAGCCATGACGTTCAAATTGAAAGCGATCTTCCGCTTTCGTATCTTTCATGCAGGGCTCTAAGTAGGCGGTAATAATTTCTTTGGAGTTGGGATTGATGGCATCTAAGAAATTCTTATCACCACTATCCGGATGTGGATCAGTAAACAAATGGTCATATAGGCGAACTTCTGCTGGGATGGCCTCAGCAGCGCTAATCCAATGAATATTGCCTTTTACCTTGTAATTGTTTGAACCTGACGTCCCGCTTTTACTATCAGGGAAGTGGATCACATTGACTTGAGTGACATTGCCATGCGCATCGGTTTCAAACCCGGTGCACTCCACTACAAAGCCATGACGTAAGCGCACGCGACTACCAGGCTGACCATTCATTGGTGGGTAAAGCCTGAAGAAGCCTTTAATAGGCTCTTGCATAAAGTCATCTGCCTCAATCCATAGCTCACGAGTAAAGTTAAACTCTCTATTGCCCCATTCTGGGTGATGTGGATGACGAGGCGCTGAGCAAGCCTCTTTTGCCGCCACCTCAAAGCTTTCAACTACGAGCTTTAGGGGTTTGAGGACTGCAGTGGCACGTGGCGCTCTAGCTTCAAGATCATCGCGTAATGCTTGATCAAGTGTGCTCATATCGATCCAGCTATCTGCCTTAGATACTCCAATGCGTTCGCAAAAAAGTCGAATACTCTCAGGTGTATAGCCGCGGCGGCGAATACCCACAATCGTTGGCATACGTGGATCATCCCACCCGTCGACATGCTTCTCATCAACTAATTGCAGAAGCTTGCGTTTGCTAGTAATGGTGTAGGTGAGATTTAAGCGGGCGAATTCATATTGATGCGGTACAGGGTCTTTGAAGACACCGAGCTCTTTCAAAGAATTCACAATCCAGTCATATAAAGGCCGATTATTTTCAAACTCGAGCGTGCAAATAGAGTGAGAAACATTTTCAAGCGCATCAGAAATGCAGTGCGTAAAGTCATATAAAGGATAGATGCACCACTTACTGCCAGTTCGGTGATGATCGGTATGACGGATGCGGTAAACCACGGGATCTCGCATCACAATATTCGGGTGAGCCATATCAATCTTTAGGCGTAGGACATGCTCACCATCCTTGAATTTGCCATTGCGCATTTCGCGGAACAAAGAAAGATTCTCTTCGGGGCTACGCTCGCGATAAGG
>CANBYN010000098.1 GCA_947373615.1 Burkholderiaceae bacterium
CAGATCCAATCCAACCTTCATTATCTAAGGTATTGATATGCTCGTTCGAGCAATAAAAGCGATTGTCATGAAGGATTGCATCCGGTTTCGGCAGATGCACTTTACAGTGATGACACTGAACCATCACTTCTGTCTTGATGCCTCTGGAATCCTTATTGGCATTAAGATTTGAGGTTTTTTGCTCATTTAATTTAGCCTGTTTTTTACCGTTTAACCATAGGTAAAAAATACCAGCACCAACCAATAATAGAAGCCACTTAAACAAAGGTCATGCTCGCTGAAGAATGACTTCCAGTACAAATCGACTGCCTATGTAAGCTAGAAGTAAAGCAGTGTAGGCACTCAAGACCCAGCGTATCGCAGCTCTGCCACGCAGACCAACCCTCCATCTTGCAATCAGAAGACCACCAAATAAAAACCAAGACACAAGTGCAAAAATGGTCTTGTGGTCAAAAACCAGTGGCTTACCAAATAAGGTTTGAGAAAACAACAATCCAGAGAAAACCGTTAAGGTGAGAAGGGCAAATCCAACATAGAGCAAATTGAATAGGAGATTTTCCATCATCATTAATGGGGGAAGCTCTTCAAGCCAATTAGCGATCCGACTATTGGGTGCAATCGCTAGCTGACGATGTAACGCTCGATCTTGCACACTCATTAACATCGCATGCATCGCAGCCAAGCTTAAGAGGCCCACTGAAACGGTTGCCACAATGAAATGTCCCTTAAACCAAGGATCCGAAACCGCCTGAGGAGATAACAAAGATCCCGGAAAGATCGTTGGTAGGATGGCATAAACCATCGCAAACAAAATCGCCATCCACCGTAGGCTTGAGATAGGCGTAAACCAAGATTGGAACCAATAAAAGGCTAAACCCACCCAGGCAATTAAAGAGAGATCTTGAGCAAAACCAAAAACAAAACCTTTTGGAGTAAAGACAGAATCATGAAGTTGAACCCCATGGATCAATAAAATCACCAAAATCGCCGCCTGAACCAGTCCAGAGAACAATGGGGATTCAGCCATTGCCTTTGTTCTAAAGCTCAAAACGAGCAAAAGAATCAAATAAAGTGCAGATGGCAGCCAACCGTAACTTGAGTAACTTAAAATATCCATCTGGAAAGTCTAATCGATAAATGCTAGAAAACCTCACCGATCGTCTATCTCGCGTTGTTAAAACAATGCGGGGGCAAGCCCGCCTTACCGAAGCAAATACCGCAGAAATGTTGCGGGAGATCCGCTTGGCCTTACTTGAGGCTGACGTAGCACTCCCAGTCGTAAAGTCTTTACTAGAACAAATTAAATTTAAAGCCCTTGGCGAAGAGGTGGTTGGCAGCCTAAGTCCAGGTCAAGCACTAGTAGGTGTAGTTCAGCGTGAACTGGCCCAAGTAATGACCGGTGATCCCCTTCAAAGTGGAGAGCTCAATTTAGCGACCCAACCACCGGCGGTCATCTTGATGGCTGGTTTACAAGGTGCAGGTAAAACCACCTCGGTTGGCAAGTTAGCCAAGTGGTTGCAAGAAAAAAAGAAAAAAAAGGTTCTCACGGTATCCTGTGACGTCTATCGTCCAGCTGCTATCGAGCAGTTAGAAACGGTAACCAAGCAAGTTGGCGCTGAGTTTTTTCCAAGTAATATCAGTCAAAAACCAAATGACATCGCCCTTGCCGCCCTCGACTGGGCGCGCCGTCATTACTTTGATGTTGTACTGGTCGATACCGCAGGTCGTTTAGGTATTGATGAAGCCCTTATGCAGGAAATCAAAACCTTGCATGCGAGCCTAAAGCCGATTGAAACTTTATTTGTAGTTGACGCCATGCTAGGCCAAGATGCCGTCAATACTGCCAAAGCATTCCATGATGCCCTTCCACTGACCGGCGTCATCCTCACTAAGTTAGATGGTGACTCTCGAGGGGGTGCAGCACTTTCTGTGCGCCAAGTAACTGGGGTGCCTCTCAAGTTTATTGGTGTAGCAGAAAAAATGGATGGCCTGGAAGCTTTTGATGCCGAGCGCATGGCCAACCGGATTTTGGGTATGGGCGACATTCTGGCTTTGGTTGAACAAGCCCAGCAACACGTTGATGTCGCCAAAGCAGAAAAATTAGCTAGCAAGATTTCCAAAGGCGGATTTGACCTTGAGGACTTTCGTGATCAGTTGATGCAAATGCAGAAAATGGGCGGCATGGCCAGCTTGATGGATAAATTACCAAGCCAGGTTGCGCAAGCAGCCTCCAAAGCCAACCTCAGCAACGCAGACAAGCAAACTACTCGCATGCGTGGAATTATTGACAGTATGACTCCACGTGAACGCAGCAAACCTGAATTACTAAAAGCGAGTCGTAAGCGCCGCATTGCTGCTGGGGCTGGAGTTGAAGTTCAAGAAGTAAATCGTCTACTTGCTCAGTTTGATCAGATGCAAACCATGATGAAACAATTCAAAGGCGGGAAAATGGCGCGAACCATGGCCACCATGGCTGCAAAAGGAGCCGCCAAAGGTATTGGCGGACTCTTTAAAAAATAATCCAAGAAAAGTTAAAGTCTTTACAGCTTAAGCAATCGACTGCTTAGCAGCTTGGACTGCAGCAATTACTTTTTCTTTGATTTGATCTAGTGGAATATTTTGGGATTCTCCATCCACGCGACCTTTAAATTCTACTTGAGAGTCTGCTAAACCCCGGTCACCAACCACCACACGAAATGGTGTGCCAATCAACTCCCAGTCTGCAAACATCGCGCCCGGACGCTCATTTCGATCATCCAAGATTACATCAATACCAGCTGCAAGTAAGTCGTCATGCAATTGATCGCACGTCACTTTAACTAGTTCAGATTTTTCGTAACCCATTGGACAAATGACAACCTCAAATGGTGCCATCGAAATCGGCCAAATAATGCCGCGCTCGTCATGACCTTGCTCTATGGCGGCACCCAGCAAACGAGTAACGCCAATGCCATAACAACCCATGACCATTGGTTGCGCTTTACCTTGTTGATCCAAATAAGTGCATCCCATCGCCTCAGAGTAACGTGTTCCCAATTGGAAAACGTGACCCACTTCAATGCCGCGGCAGATATCAACCACACCTTTACCATCGGGAGATGGATCACCAATCACTGCATTGCGAATATCCAATACCAAAGGCTCTGGCAAATCACGAACCCAATTCACACCGGTCAAATGGTTGCCTGCGTCATTAGCACCGCATACAAAGTCAGACATATTGGCAACAGTGCGATCAGCAACAACAGTAACGTCAGCACTCACCCCCACCGGACCTAAATAACCCGCAGGCGCATTACACGCTTGCTTAATCTCTACTTCATTTGCAAAGCGAGACTCTGCCATACCAGGAATCTTGCTTGCCTTAACTTCATTAAGCTCATGATCACCGCGCACCAGCAGCATAAAGAGCCTAGGTGTCCCTACTTCTTGGTCAACGGCAAACAGCAAAGACTTCACAGTTTTTTCCAACGGGATATTCAAAAGCGTTGCAACGTCTGCACAATTTGTTGTATCCGGCGTTGGTACTTTAGACATTGCAGAAGATGCATCGGCACGACTAGCTAATAAAGAGAGTGACTCAGCCGCTTCAAGATTCGCCGCATAATCGGAATTAGGGCAATACACAATGGCATCTTCACCGGTGTCGGCAATCACATGGAACTCTTGGCTTCCAGAGCCCCCAATCGCACCATTATCTGCAGTTACTGCACGGAACTTGAGACCCATACGCTTAAAGATACGGGTGTAAGCATCAAACATAATTTGATAAGACTTTTTTAGACCTTCGGTATCGCGATCAAAGGAGTACGCATCCTTCATACTGAACTCGCGACCGCGCATGATGCCAAAACGTGGGCGGCGCTCATCACGGAACTTAGTCTGAATCTGGTAAAAATTCACTGGCAATTGTTTGTAACTCTTGATCTCATTGCGCGCCAAGTCAGTCACCACCTCTTCAGAAGTTGGCTGAATTAAAAAATCACGATCATGGCGATCTTTAATACGGAGCAATTCAGGACCCATCTTTTCCCAACGACCAGTCTCTTGCCATAACTCAGCAGGCTGAATCATTGGCATTAGCAATTCAATTGCACCCGCTCGATTCATTTCTTCGCGAATAATATTTTCAACCTTGCGGATAACTTTCAAACCTAGAGGCAAATAGTTATAAACGCCAGCACTAAGCTTGCGAATTAAACCAGCGCGCACCATGAGTTTGTGCGAAACCACCTCAGCGTCGGATGGGGCTTCTTTTAGTGTGGCGAGAAATGATTGTGATGCTTTCATGTATGGATATAATCAAATCATTGATTTTAAAGGATTTGAGGCACGATCATGCTTGACCGTGAAGGGTATCGCCCCAATGTCGGCATTGTCCTCCTCAATGCTCGTAACGAAGTTTTCTGGGGAAAACGCGTAGGGCAGCATTCGTGGCAGTTCCCGCAGGGTGGGATTCAGCATGGTGAGAGCCCTGAGCAGGCCATGTACCGCGAATTGCATGAGGAGGTTGGCTTGCTGCCACAACATGTCCAAATTATTGGACGGACAAGGGATTGGCTACGCTATGACGTCCCTGAGGAATACTTGCGCCGCCAGAATTCGGCGAGGGCTCATCGTGCTGCGTATCGCGGCCAAAAACAGATCTGGTTTTTATTGCGTTTAGTTGGTTTAGATAGCGATATTCAGCTGCGCGCTTCTGAGCACCCTGAATTTGATGCATGGCGCTGGGTTCCTTTTTGGATCCAATTAGATACGGTGATTGATTTCAAACGTGAAGTCTATCAATTGGCTCTTTCAGAGCTAGCCCACTATCTTTCTAGAGGTATACGCATGCAGCAACTTGCCTGGGGATCCCCTCTCGATTTAATTCAGTCCTTTTACAGCAGCACTGAAGACCAAGTTAAATCTTCTACAAAACCGGATAATCAAAAATGAATGAGGCATTCCGTAAATTAAGCACCTTAGTAACCGGCCTAACTATTTTTAGTGCTTTAGCAGCTTGCGCAGGTGACCCAATAGAAAGTGGCTTAGATCCATTTGCGCCGAAGGTCTTTAAAGAAGGTAAGACTACCTTGCCTTTAAATCCACCCAACAAGTCCACCTTGCTGCCGTTTTACGTCTCGCAAGGCACCATTTTTAAATTTGCTGTAGATACCGACTCCATCTTGATTGGGGCGGATGGTGTTACACGCTATACAGTAGTAATTACCAATCCAAGCGGGGGCCAACAAGTACAGTATGAAGGCATCCGCTGTGATTCCTATCAATGGCGCCTATATGGAAATTTTGAAAATAATCGGTGGGTCGAAAACCCATTAAGCAGCTGGAGTGACATTAAAACGAAAGTAGTCAATCGCTATCAAGCAGCCTTGGCCACCGGGGCATTTTGTAATTTCAATAACCAAGAAACAAACATTAAAACTATTCAAACCTCACTGAATCCCAATAGCTTTACGGGCGACACGAAACCAAGTAACTCTATGGGCGTAATAATCGGCTATTAATCTGCAGAAAGGTATGTGCCAATCTGCTCACCCCTTAAGAGTCGGGTCAGAACATCCGCTTCACGGCCAGATGCAATTATGGTGTTGGCACTAGTTTGTGAGGCTACTTTAGCAGCTAATACCTTAGTCAACATGCCGCCCTTGCTTAATTCGCTTCCCGCACCTCCAGCCATCTGCTCAAGCGCTGGATCTCCAGCAGTTGCCCGACTTAGCAAGGTTGCACTTGAATCACGGCGAGGATCGGCAGTAAACAAACCACCTTGATCGGTCAAGATTACCAATAGGTCTGCATGAATTAAATTCGTGACCAAAGCAGCAAGGCTATCGTTATCGCCAAACTTAATTTCATCAGTCACAACAGTATCGTTCTCATTAATGATAGGAACGACACCTAGTTTTAATAAGGTATCTAAAGTTGCCTTAGCATTGGCGTTGCGCTCAGGATGAGCTAAGTCGGCATTCGTCAATAAAATCTGTGCGCTACGCAAATTAAAGCGGGCAAAACAACTTTCATACACCTGCACTAAACCCATTTGACCAACTGCGGCGGCGGCTTGAAGTTGATGGATATCCTGTGGACGCTTAACCCATCCCAAGCGTTGCATGCCTTCAGCAATCGCCCCCGAACTCACCATCAATACCTCATGTCCGGCCTTTAATAAGGCCGCCATTTGCTCTGCCCACATTGCAATTGCAGCATGATCTAACCCTTCGCCGTTATTGGTTACAAGGCTTGATCCTACTTTGACAACAATCCGTTTAGTTTGTTTGGCATTCATAACAGCATGGGGTAATAAACAGGTAATTAATCGGAAGTCTTATCTTCCGGCTGATTTTGATAGCGAGGGTCTTGGGCACGTTCTTCTTCATCATCACGATCACGGCGAACTGAATCCAAGTAATCCTGTAGTGAATAACAAAGCTTATCGCAACCAAAACCGGTTAAAGCGGAGATCTCAAATACAGGACCTTTCCACTTAAACTGTTTTACAAAGTCAGCAACTACTTTTTTACGATCCTCTTCAGGAATCATGTCGACCTTGTTTAAAACCAACCAACGTGGTTTTTCAACTAAAGCTTCATCATATTTTCGCAGTTCATTCACAATGGCTTTGGCATCAGCCACTGGATCAACGTTCTCATCAAATGGCGCAATATCTACCAAGTGCAAGAGGACGCCCGTGCGCTGCAAATGACGTAAGAATCGATGACCTAAGCCAGCACCCTCAGCGGCACCTTCAATCAGCCCTGGAATATCGGCGATCACAAAACTGCGTTCGCTACCGACGCGCACCACACCTAAATTGGGATG
>CANBYN010000099.1 GCA_947373615.1 Burkholderiaceae bacterium
CGCAAACCATTGAGAACTAAAGTTTGCTGCGTCTCAGCTAAACCCAATTCCCAGGGTGATCCAGCGTGCTTGATGGAAGATAATGGTGAGGCGCCCGTACCGCCATCGTGGCCAGCAATCACCACGTGATCAGCTTTGGCCTTAGCAACACCGGCAGCAATCGTACCAACACCTACTTCAGATACCAACTTCACAGAGACATCTGCTTTTGGGTTGACGTTCTTTAAATCATGAATTAACTGAGCGATATCTTCAATTGAGTAAATATCGTGGTGCGGGGGAGGAGAAATCAAGCCTACACCGGGAACAGAAAAGCGCAACATACCGATGTAATCAGAAACTTTACCGCCTGGCAATTGACCGCCTTCGCCTGGCTTAGCACCTTGGGCCATCTTAATTTGGATCTGATCTGCTGAACGTAAATACTCAGTAGTTACACCAAAACGGCCTGAAGCAACTTGCTTAATCTTGGAGCGCAGCGAATCGCCATCAAGCAATGGAATATTCGCTTCAACCACATCGCTACCCAAAATACTGGCTAGTGTTTCGCCCTTCTTAATAGGAATACCCTTGAGCTCGTTCACATACCGATTTGGATCTTCTCCGCCCTCACCAGTATTAGACTTACCGCCAATTCGGTTCATAGCGATGGCCAACGTAGCATGGGCTTCGGTTGAAATAGAGCCTAAAGACATCGCACCCGTTGCAAAACGTTTTACAATTTCTTTTGCAGACTCGACTTCATCCAATGGGATTGCCTTTGTTGGGTCAATCTTAAATTCAAACAAGCCCCGCAAAGTCATTTGACGCTTGGTTTGATCATTGATGATGTTGGCGTACTCTTTATAAGTCTGATAGCCCTTCTCAGCACCAATACGAGTGGAGTGCTGCAGTTTTGCAATGGTGTCAGGTGTCCACATGTGATTCTCACCACGAATGCGGAAGGCATACTCACCGCCCGTTTCCAACATATTGGTCAGCACTGGATCATTACCAAATGCAGATGTATGCATACGGATGGCTTCTTCAGCCACCTCAAACACACCGATACCGCCAACATTGGATGGAGTGCCTTTGAAATACTGATCAATGATGTCGTGATTTAAACCAATAGCTTCAAAAATCTGTGATCCGGTGTAAGACATATAAGTAGAGATGCCCATTTTGGACATGACTTTTTGCAAGCCCTTACCAACCGCTTTAATAAAGTTCTTCACCGCTTTTTCAGCAGAAAGATCACCGGATAAACCTTTGGCCATCTCAGCCAATGTTTCCATTGCCAAGTATGGATGAACAGCTTCAGCGCCATAGCCTGCCAAGAGCGCAAAGTGATGAGTTTCACGGGCACTACCCGTTTCAACTACGAGACCTACACTAGTGCGCAGACCTTTTTGAACCAAATGCTGGTGTAATGCTGAGGTAGCCAACAAAGCAGGAATGGCTACGTGCTTTTCATCGACTTGACGATCGCTCACGATCAAGATGTTGTAACCAGAACGGACGGCATCCGCCGCTTCCGCGCACAAGGAAGCCAGGCGGGCTTCAATTCCTGCCTTACCCCAAGATGCTGGATAGCAAATGTCAAGTTCATAGGAGCGGAACTTGCCATTGGTGTAATGTCCGATGTGACGAATCTTAGTCATATCGTCAAAATCCAAGATTGGCTGACTCACTTCCAAACGCATTGGTGGGTTGATGTTGTTGGTATCCAATAAATTGGGTTTAGGCCCAATGAAAGAAACCAACGACATCACCATGTTTTCGCGAATAGAGTCAATCGGGGGATTGGTAACTTGCGCGAACAGCTGCTTAAAGTAGTTATACAGTGGCTTGTTTTTATTTGAGAGAACAGCTAATGGGCTATCGTTACCCATTGAACCAATTGCCTCTTCGCCATTCATGGCCATTGGTGCCATGAGGTATTTGATGTCTTCTTGGGTATAACCAAAGGCTTGCTGACGATCTAATAATTTTGCAGCTGGACGAATCGTGGTTTTTTCATCTACGATATCAGTCTTACTGGCAACAACCTCATCCAACTTCACGCGAACAGCGTCAATCCAACTCTTGTATGGTTTGGCTTTGGAGACGGCATCTTTTAGCTCAATGTCATCAATAATCCGACCTTGCTCCATGTCAATCATGAACATCTTGCCAGGTTGCAAACGCCATTTTTGAACGATCTTGTTTTCAGGAATTGGCAATACACCGGCCTCAGAACCCATGATGACTAGATCATCATCAGTTACGTAATAACGCGCAGGACGCAAACCATTTCGATCCAAAGTTGCGCCGATTTGTCGGCCATCTGTAAATGCCATAGCAGCAGGACCATCCCATGGCTCCATCATCGCTGCGTGATATTCATAGAAAGCGCGGCGATTGTCATCCATTAATGTGTGCTGCTCCCATGCTTCTGGAACCATCATCATCATGGCTTGTGCCAACGGATAACCGGCCATTACCAAAAGCTCTAAGCAATTATCAAAGCAAGCCGTGTCAGACTGTCCTGGGTAAATCAATGGCCAAAGTTTTTGCAAATCATCGCCCAATACAGGAGAGCTAACCGCACCCTCGCGTGCATTGACCCAATTCACATTGCCCTTAACGGTATTGATTTCACCGTTATGAGCGATCATGCGATATGGATGAGCTAATTCCCAAGCAGGGAAGGTATTAGTAGAGAAACGCTGATGCACCAAAGCAAGTGCTGAGACAGTGCGCGGATCTTGCAAGTCTTGGTAATAAGCACCCACTTGGTTTGCTAATAACAAACCCTTGTAAACAATGGTGCGTGCAGACATTGAAGCAACGAAATATTCTTTGCCGTGCTTTAAATGCAAATCTTGAATTGCATGGCTTGCAGTTTTACGAATGACATACAACTTACGCTCAAGCGCATCTGTTGTCATGATGTCGCGACCGCGACCTATAAAAATCTGACGTATGAATGGCTCAGTCATTCGCACAGTTGGAGACATCGGCAATTTCACGTCTACCGGCACATCTCTCCAACCTAAAAAAACTTGCCCCTCTAATCGAACTGTGCGCTCTAACTCTTGTTCGCAAGCTAAGCGCGAGGCATGCTCTTTGGGCAAGAAAATCATGCCGACACCGTACTCTCCTAGTGGCGGCAGGGTGACACCTTGTTTTGCCATTTCTTCGCGATACAAAGTGTCTGGAATCTGAATCAAAATACCAGCACCATCACCCATCAATGGATCGGCACCCACCGCGCCCCGGTGATCTAAATTCTCAAGAATCTTTAAACCTTGAGAAACGATCTCGTGGGATTTTTTACCCTTAATGTGTGCAACGAATCCTACGCCGCAAGCGTCATGCTCATTTTGTGGATCATATAAACCGTGAGCGAGTGGGCGAAGCTGTGTATTCAGTTGTGTAGTCATAGTATTTCCGAGAGGCGCTAAAGGCCTAATTACTTTTGGAAGATCAAATATAGGTGAATACCCACACTGATGCAATAGAAATAAAATGACTCTGTCCCATTTATTTGATTGAAGCACCAAAATGAATTGTTAAAATAGGGACAGAGTCAAAAATTCATTTCTAGGATTAAAGATTGTGTAGACAAAAATAATCCCTAAGTTATTGAATTTAAGGTATTTATTTTTCTTGGTCGGCCACGATGTCGTATCTGAGCAATTTCTGGAGTGTCTTTAAATAGTTTTTGAGCATAAATATCACTCACCCAGGGCTTAGACCTCACTAAAGACTCGGTGATTTGTTTATCTTCCCAATGAGGGGCGCCCTCTTTAACAAAGTTGGTCCATCCCATTTGTCTTTCAAATGGTGTATTACCCAACCTCCAAAAATGATGGTGATCAACCAACCAAGGCTCAATATTTCTGCCAATGTGGGTTGCAAAGCTTGTCCAGGATGAATCCTGAGGATTCGACTCAAATCCAGCGCGCACTGGATTGAGCTCAATATATCGCTGGCAGCGTAAAAAATACTCGGGATCGATTAAGGAGGAGCGATAACGGCCCTCCCAAATTGTTCCCGAGCGATGGTGTTGTTGATTGAAATATTGTGCGTAGCGCCGACCTAAAGACTGCATTGTTTTAGAAAGAGAGTCTTCATGTTGAGGGGTCATCAGCAAATGCACATGATTTGGCATGAGAGCAAAAGCATGAACTGCACAACCAAACTGTCTTGCAGCATCACGCAGCCAGTCTAAATAAATGCGGCGATCTTCATCGCCAAAGAAAAGCATTTCTCGGTTATTGCCACGAACCATGACATGCATTGCTTGGCCAGGTATGACAGTGCGCGCTTGCCGAGCCATTTTTAAAACGAACTACTGCAGTTCGCGCACGCCACCATTAGTTGAGAATTCGGGAATAAACCAGTCGCCATCCACTTGTGTCACTCCAGATGGCACTTCCCGAGAGATCTGAGGACTGTCTTTTAAGGCAGTGGACATATAAGAAATCCACATTGGCAAAGCAAGTCCACCACCGGTTTCTCGATCACCCAAGCTTGCCGGCCTATCAAATCCAATCCACGCAATCGCCACCACTTTAGGGTTGTAACCAGCAAACCAAGCATCGTGAGAATCATTGGTTGTACCTGTCTTACCAGCAATATCATTACGCCCCAACTTGCCACGCGCAGAGGCTGCCGTTCCTGTCTTGGTAACTTCTTGTAGCATGCTATCCATGACAAATGCAGTGCGAGCATCAAGCACACGTGGAGCATCTTCACCTGCGTGAGTAGGTTTGGCTTCAAACATAACAGTGCCTTTGGAGTCGAGCATCTTGTCAATTAGAAATGGATCGACGTGATAGCCTCCGTTTGCAAAGACACTATATGCGGTTGCCATTTGAAGTGGAGTTACTGAACCCGCGCCTAAGGCCATAGTTAAATAGGGTGGATGCTTTTCTGGTTCAAACCCAAAACGCTGAATATATTCTTGGGCATAGGATGGTCCAATAGCACGAATGATGCGTACCGAAACTAAGTTCTTTGATTTTGCTAAGGCATTGCGCAAACGCATCATGCCATCATATTTACCGTCATAATTTTTAGGCTCCCATGCCTGGCTACCGGTTTCCATGCCGCCGATAGACAAGGGGGCATCATTAACCATCGTGCTTGGAGTGAAGCCTTTTTCAATTGCAGCTGCATATATAAATGGCTTAAAGGATGAGCCTGGCTGACGATACGCTTGAGTCACGTGGTTGAACTGAGTGCGACGGAAATCAAAGCCGCCAACCAATGAGAGAATTGCACCCGTCTCGGGATTCATAGAAACAAAAGCAGCCTCGACTTGTGGCAACTGTGCCAATTTCCAGACTCCCCCATCTGAAAGGAGCCTCACTACTGCACCAGGGCGTAAGCGTTTTTTAGGTTGAGTGCTATCAGTGAGAGAGGCGGCAGCCAATTTCATGCCATCCCCTTTAATGGTAAGAGTGTCACCTGTAGAAATCATGACCTGCATTTCTTTTGGTTTGATATCCAAAATGACTCCAGACTGCAAATCATCCAACTGCGGGTAAGCCAGCAAAGCTTCATCAATGGCTCGCTGACGCTTTATAGGGTCTTCAGGAAGATCAATAAATCCTTCTGGTCCACGATAAGCGTGACGCAAATCGTACTCAAAAATGCCATGGCGCACTGCCTTATAAGCAGCATCTTGATCAGCCTTCAAAATTGTGGTGTAAACATCAATCCCTTGAGAGTAGATAGCCTCACCATACTGCGCATAAAGTAACTGTCGCACCATCTCCGCGGGAAAGTCTGCGCGCACAGCAAATTCATTACCCAAACCACGGATATGGAGTTCCTCGGCCATGGCCTGTTGATATTGCTCAGGCGTAATGTATTCAAGGTCGCGCATTCTTTGCAAAATGTACTCCTGACGAATCTTGGCGCGCCGGTAATTCTTAACTGGGTTGTAGGCTGAAGGGGCCTTAGGCAAACCCGCCAACATCGCTGACTGCGCAATAGAAATATCTTTTAATTCAATTCCAAAATAAATCTGGGCGGCACTAGAAAATCCATAAGCCCTCTGTCCTAAGAAAATCTGATTCATATAGATTTCAAGGATCTTGTCTTTGGTCAACTGGGACTCAATTTCCCAGGCCAGCAAAACCTCATAAATCTTTCTGCTAAAAGTTTTCTCATTTGTTAGAAAAAAATTGCGGGCAACCTGCATGGTGATCGTCGAGGCTCCTTGAGACAGGTGACCGCGCAAATTGGTGGCTGCTGCCCTGAGAATGCCAAAGTAATCGACACCTCCGTGAGAATAGAAACGATCGTCCTCAATTGCCAAGACTGCATGACGCATGGTCAGTGGGATTTCGTTAATTGGAATGACTTTACGGCGTTCTTCACCAAACTCTCCAATTAAGACTTTGTCAGCCGTGTAAACGCGCAAGGGAGTTTTAGGGTTGTAATCAGTTAAGGCGGAGATTTTTGGCAAATTTGGTTTTGCCACCAAAAATGCATATCCCAACAAAAGGGTGGTTATAAAAGCAAACACCACGCCAATAATGAGCAACGCCTTCACTAACGGATTGCCATTCGATTTGCGTGGCGAGCTAGGACCTTCTCGATGTTGCCGAGGGGATCTGTCGGGCTGACCGATCGACCGCTGCTTTAGCGTCGGCTTGTCTTTTGGAGGTTGAGCCATAGGTTCAAATTATAGGGCGCTTAAGAAATTAACCTAAAAGCTCCAAAACCCTTGTTTTTCATTTTTTCTTATCTTAAATTCTGATGCCATTTCATCGATTGGTAATGAATTTTCGATGCCCTTAAAGTAGTAATC
>CANBYN010000100.1 GCA_947373615.1 Burkholderiaceae bacterium
ACTCACCTGGCTTTCAGGAATTTGGATTAGCCCACATGTCTGTGAGCGAACTACAGCATGCCTTTAGAGAATTTAAAAGCCTATTAGGTAAGTGCCGCTTTCATAATTGCGCACATCAATCGGAACCTGATTGTGCAATACGTGAAGCAGTGGATAAAAATGAAATAGCACCAGAAAGACTGACTCTATTTAGGCAACTGCATTCCGATTCAAAAACAGCGGATACACAAATTCAGGGGATTAGCCAAGCCAAAGAGCGATGGTCAGCATTAGCAACAAAGCCATCCAAACGATAACTAGGCGCCAAACCAAACCAACTGCAGAACGCATCGTACGCTCGGTAGGTTCTAGACCTACCTCGTACACCAGCGGCTCTCCAGCCTCCGCCATACGCAAAGCTTCATCGCTGTCAGGCTCACTTAAGGGCTCACCTAAACGCACTCCCAGAGCGCCACTACCCGCGGCTAGGATTACAGCAGACAAAGAGTCAGTCCATTTTTGAGTCAGATAACGCCATGCATAAATCGCACCCTCGAAGTTACCCACGATTGCAAAGCCCATTGCAGTAATGCGTGTTGGAATCCAGTCGAGCACATAGAAGAAATGACGTGCTGACTCACTTAAATTCAAGTCGTCACGCTCTGACCAACGTTGCGCTGCGATATCAGCCAAACGGTAGAGAACCACGCCTGCGGGACCCATCGGCATCATGAACCAAAATAACACACCAAAAACATGACGATGCGAGCCAATAATGGCGCGCTCTAAAGCCAAAGAAATCACTTCGGTTTCAGAAAGATTTGAAGTATCCAAATCAGGTCCATACCATTCGGCTAAAGCAGCACGGGCCGAAGGCAAATCATGTGATTCAATGGCTTCATGCACGAGGGTGAACGGATGACTAAATTGACGAAAGCCAAAAAATAAATACGCGATGACTATATTCCAAAGAAACCCCAAAATTGGGTAAGTCACCATACAGACAACATACACCATGAATACTAGGAAGGTTGGGAGAATAAATGCCACCAAGCATGCTATCCGCGCACCCACAGGGCTTGCACCATTCTCAGTCTTACCACCAAACTCTCCTGAAATCCAATCGAGCCACCTTGCGCTAGCGCGCGCAATCCAATGGCTTGAAGTTACTGGGCGATATTGCTCAGCGATAAGGGCGAAAAGAATTGAAAAGAAAGTCATACTTTTAATAAATGATAAAGGTTGCGCAACATTCCCGCAGTAGCACCCCAAATAAAGCGGTTCTCATAAGGCATTGAATAAAAACGGCGACCACCCTGTTCACTCTGCCACAACCTTACCTGATGATTAGCTGGGTCAAGCAAAAAGCTAAGGGGAACCTCAAAAACATCCGCCACTTCAAACTCGTCTAATACGTATTCTGCCTGAGCTTGGACTAATCCTACTACTGGAGTGACGCTATAACCTGAAACCGTTAGATATTGAGGTAAGTGCCCAATGATCTCAACCCGATTACGATCCAAACCAATTTCTTCTTCACTTTCTCTTAAGGCCGTGTCATTTGGACTTTGATCCTGCGGATCCATGCGACCACCTGGAAAGCTAATTTGTCCAGCATGGTCACGCAAATGATTGGTTCTTTGTGTAAGCAAAATTGAAAGACCATCTTCTTTCAGCAATAAAGGAATTAGTACCGCTGCTTTAGTAACTTTACCCGCAGCCTCACGTTTGGTAATAATATCTGCGGCAATGACGTGACGATTCTCATCGGTAATTTCTGGCTGCCATTGTGGTGGCGACTGAAAACGCGCCCTTAAAGCAGCAGGCTCTAAAAAAATACTCGACACCTTTGCTTCGTCGGAGCAAATCTGATGAATTGGAATTGCTTGTGCATCAAACCCTGGAGGCGCGGCGACATTAATCGCATCTTCTTCAGGTAATGGAATCTTAGGCATAGTCTTATTCTAAGGCAATAAAAAAGGCGACCTAGGCCGCCTTTTTTGCTTCAAGCTGAAATTTATTCAGCGACAGGAGCAGCGACCGCCACTTTACGTGCAGGAAGCTTTTCTTTAATACGTGCAGACTTACCTGAACGATCGCGCAAGTAGTACAACTTCGCGCGACGTACATCGCCGCGACGCTTTACTTCAATGCTAGCGATCAATGGGGAGTAAGTTTGGAATGTACGCTCTACACCTTCGCCAGACGAAATCTTGCGAACAATAAAGCTGGAATTAAGTCCACGATTGCGCTTAGCAATCACAACGCCTTCAAATGCCTGAGTACGTTTACGTGCACCTTCCACAACGTTCACACCAACAACTACTGTGTCGCCAGGAGCAAAACTTGGAAGCGTTTTGTTAGCACTTAAGCGAGCAATTTCTTCTTGCTCAATTTTTTCAATCAAATTCATTTTTAATTCCTTAAACATCTTACTGGCGTTTAATCCCGAGAACTAAATCAACGGACCCAATAGAGGATGCAGTTAAAACAATTTCACTAAACCAAAAACCAAACTCTTAATTGCTACTGCAAATGTATATTTACAATGAGCGAAGAAATTGTTCGTCTTCTCGGGTTAGCAACCCATTGGCTCTAGCCGATTCAATTAAGTCCGGCCTTAACCTTAACGTCAGCTCTAAAGACTTCTTCCGACGCCAATCTGCTATTTTAACGTGATGTCCGCCTAAAAGCACGTCCGGAACCGATAAATTTGCATAAATCTCTGGGCGAGTGTAGTGCGGATGATCCAAAAGACCGTTCATAAAGCTATCCTGAACAGCTGATTGGTCATCTCCAAGCACCCCAGGAATCAATCTAATGACTGAATCCATAATGGCCATAGCGGGGATTTCACCCCCAGAAAGCACAAAATCGCCTATAGAAAGCTGCAAATCCACGTTTCGGTCGATAAAACGCTGGTCAACCGCTTCATAGCGCCCACAAATGAAGTTTAAATTACTGTAGCTCAGAATATCTGCTGCTATCTTTTGAGAAAATCGCTCACCCTGAGGGGCTAGAAGGCAAATTGGACCGGTTTTAACATCTCCCGTTTGATGGGCTGCCTTAATTCCAGCAACAGCGTCTTCTAATGGTTTAGCCAGCATCACCATCCCAGGTCCACCTCCATAAGCGCGATCATCTACCGTCTTGCGAAGATCAGAACAAAAGTCTCTTGGATTCCAAAGATGAATGCTAGCTAATGATTTTTCGCATGCGCGTCCAGTCACCCCCCATTGCGTTAATGCAGAGAACATCTCGGGGAATAAAGTCACAACATCGAAGCGCATATCTAATTTTGCTCTAAATTTTAAATTTCTGATTCGGACTATTGCCAGTCAGACTGCCAATCAAGAGTAATCGTCTTATGGGCTAAGTCTACGTTTTGCACCACTTCTTTTACAAAGGGTACGAGATACTTAACAGTTTTGGTAATGGCATCACCAATTGCAATCACGCCATGGGCACCATTTTCTGTAACATCAATTACTTCACCAAGAGCATCTTCTTGCAAGTTAATAGCTTGGCATCCAATCAGATCGACCCAATAATACGAATCGCTATCTGCTTTCGGGAATGTATCGCGTGAAACCAAAATACGTGCGCCCTTCAAAGCAAGCGCTTGATCACGATTAGAGACACCATCTAATGACATTACGACATTTCCGCTATGCATCTTGGCACTCTTTACCTTGTATTGTGTGAGAGAGGCTTCTTCAGCAGACGCAGAAACGCCAGCACCCCGACGAAGGATGAGGGATAGCCAAACTGTCTTAGAAGAGAGAAGTGCAACAGGCTCAGATGAGTGAGGTCTAACCTTCACTTGGCCTTGCAAACCTTGCGCCTCAGAAATAGCGCCAAGCTCAATCAAATCATTTAAGGAAGGTGCGCTCATTGGTAAGACACCTTATTTTCCTAAAATAAAACTGCTAATAAATCCTGCCACTAAAGACTCCACCCAAAAGATGAAGTCTTTAGAAAATAAATATTAAACAGCTGGATTGTTTTTGATCAAACGAGCAACGGTTGGAGATACTTGCGCACCAACACCAGTCCAGTAGGTCAAACGATCTTGAGCAACACGCATAGCTTGCTCATTAGCGGCGGCTTGTGGATTGAAGTAACCAATACGCTCGATGAAATTCGAGTCACGACGGTTGCGCTTATCAGTAGCAACGATGCTGTAAAAAGGGCGCTTCTTAGAACCGCCGCGTGCCAGTCGAATGACGACCATATTTATTCCTTAAAATCTAAAATGAAAACAGGTTGATTACAACCCAATGAAATTTCTACAAAAACTTTGGGCTCCAGCCCACCAACTAAATGTACGGTAGGGCGGAAAACCTCATATTCTAGACGAAAACCCCCACTTCTTCCACCTATTTAGGTCTTTAAGTCATTAGAATAGATGCTATTAGATCATAAAAAACATATATAGAACAATAACTTAGATGAATATATTCCAAAAAATTACATATTCTAGTCAAGCTAGAAACAACTTAAATGGCTTGTTATTGACGCTTTCTTGCTTGGGTCTAAGCCTTTTGACTGGTTGCGCCAATGTCATCCCTCCATGTGGCGCCAAAATCAGCCCTCCCAGTAGCGAGTTGCGCAATACCAAATGGGAGTTAACGCGTTGGAACTTGGCTCCCAACAGTGTCGGGGAGGTGCGTGCCCGCCCGATTCCCCAAGGCGAAGCAGGTAACGCAATCCAAATCGTATTTGATGCTGAAGGTCAGCGCGTGAGCGGATCAACTGGATGCAATCGCTTTACTGCATCGCTCGATGAGGATTCTCGTGGCTTCACATTCAAACAAATCGCCAGTACGAGAATGGCGTGCACCCCCCAACGCATGGAACTCGAAAATGATTTTCTTTATGAATTAAATGACTATCGCAGCATTGTTCGAAATGGAGATCAATTACTCATGATTGGAAGTGATCGTGAGGTGCTCAGCTTTACACAGCGCCCCAATAAATAAATTATTTCAATAGATTCATTACCTAGATTCACCACCACAGAAAGATTCATGAAAAACTCCAAATTGATTTTTTGTGCTCTCGGATTATTTTTTCCGGGAAGCGGTTTTAACTGTTTTTATTTGCAAGGATTTAAATCGTTTTGGGCTTGGATTCAATTATTCGCCCTTATTGGTGGAGTCGCAGGCTGGACTATTTTAAAAAATGCGCACTTTCATTCAGCGCCTGGCTGGGTAATGATTACCTTTGGCTTTATTGCAATTGAAGCAAGCTGGCTCACAACAATTGCTTTTGGCCTTCGTCCTGATGAAAAATGGGATGCGCAATTTAACCCTGCAATCGAAGATCATCGCCGAACCCGCTCTGGCTGGCCTGCAATCCTCACCGTAATCTTCTCGCTCGTTTTTGGAGCTGGAGTCATGATGACATTTTTAGCTGTCTCTTTTGAACAGTTCTTTATTTCACAACTTTATGAAGCAAAAAAGCTATCCCAATAATTGCAGATAGCTTTATAAGAACCGTTTTGATGGGCGGTTTTTTATTTTTCTTAATTTAAAACTGATCCACCTCTAAAGCGTTTGTAGAGTCACCACTTTCTAGAATTGAAATTGCCAAGGCTTGTGATTGTGGCATTAAGTGCTCAGCAAAGAAACGGGCGGTTGCAATTTTTGCGCCATAAAAAGCAGGGTCACTATCACGTAATCGCTCTGCAGCTAAAAGGGCGCGAGCCATTTGCCAGCCACCTAGAACCAATCCAGATAAACGCAGATAGGCAAAACTACCGGCATAGACTGCTTTGATTTCACTCTTGGCATTGGCTAAAATATAAGCAACCGTTTGTTCAAAAGCTGCGCGAGCCGCAGTTAATTGCTTGAGCACTGCTTTAGCGTCAGCTGTGCCACTCGCTACTAGTTCTTTTTCAGTGTCCGCAATTTTCTGAGACAGTACTTTAGCGGTAGCACCTCCATCACGCACGGTTTTTCTACCAATCAAGTCGTTAGCCTGGATTGCGGTGGTACCTTCATAGATAGTCAGAATACGTGCATCGCGATAGTGTTGTGCAGCGCCAGTTTCTTCAATAAAACCCATGCCTCCATGCACTTGCACACCTATGCTAGCGACTTCAATGGACATCTCGGTAGAGAATCCCTTCACAATTGGAACTAAGAATTCATAGATCGCTTGGTTAGCTTTGCAAGTAGCCTCATCTGGAGCAGCATGTTGCGCATCGTACGCAGCAGCTGCGTAGTAAGCAACGGCGCGCGAGGCTTCAATATAGGAACGCATTGTCATCAACATACGTTTTACATCTGGTTGATGAATAATAGCTACAGGACCAGGTGAGCCCGTCAAATCACGACCTTGTACACGATCTTTTGCGTACTGCACCGCCTTTTGATAAGCGCGATCTGCCACCGCAATGCCCTGCATTCCAACAGCAAAACGAGCGGCATTCATCATCACGAACATATACTCCAAGCCGCGATTTTCTTCACCAACCAAATAACCAATTGCACCGCCATGATCGCCGAATTGTAAGACTGCAGTGGGGCTCGCTTTAATGCCTAACTTATGCTCAATCGATACACAATGAACGTCATTGCGCTCACCCAAAGATCCATCAGCTTTTATCAGGAATTTGGGAACTACAAATAATGAAATCCCTTTCACTCCTTCAGGTGCATCTGGAGTTCTAGCCAACACTAAATGGACAATATTCTTGGCCATATCGTGCTCACCATAAGTAATAAAGATCTTGGTACCAAAAATCTTGTACGAACCATTTCCGTCAGGTACAGCACGTGCACGCACCATCGATAAATCTG
>CANBYN010000101.1 GCA_947373615.1 Burkholderiaceae bacterium
ACGCAAAGAAGATATAGCAAGTTCGACAGAATATGGCGATTGGTTTACTTCTGCGGTAGCGCGAGATAATATTTTTGCAACGCAATTTCATCCAGAAAAAAGTGCAGAATACGGTTTAAGGCTTTATAAAAATTTTGTTTCTTGGCAACCCTAATACTTTCTAACCCCTTTAGTTATGCTGCTGATTCCCGCAATTGATCTTAAAGACGGCCACTGTGTTCGACTTGAACAAGGTGACATGGATAAGGCCACAGTTTTCTCTGAAGACCCTGGCGCTATGGCAGCGCATTGGATTAGCAAAGGTGCAAGACGTTTGCATCTTGTTGACCTCAATGGTGCCTTTGCTGGTAAGCTCAAAAACGAGTCTGCGATCAAGTCTATTCTCAAAGCGGTTGGAGATGAAATTCCCGTCCAACTCGGTGGCGGTATTCGAGATTTAGAGACCATTGAGCGCTTACTCGATGATGGGATTAGTACAGTCATCATTGGTACTGCTGCAGTGAAGAATCCTGGGTTTGTACAAGATGCTTGCACAGCCTTTCCTGGTCACGTGATGGTGGGTTTAGATGCACGTGATGGCAAAGTCGCCACGGATGGTTGGAGCAAGATCACTGGTCACGAAGTGATTGATCTTGCCAAAAAGTTTGAAGACTGGGGTGTCGAGGCAATCATCTATACAGATATTGGTCGAGATGGCATGCTTAAGGGTGTCAATATTGAGGCTACTATTAAGTTGGCTCAGGCGATACGGATCCCGGTGATTGCGAGCGGTGGTTTGTCTAACAACCAAGATATTGAAGCCTTATGCAAAGCTGAGGAAGAGGGTGTTATGGGTGTTATCGCTGGACGCTCTATTTATGCGGGTGACCTAGATCTAGCTGCTGCTCAAAAATACGCCGATGAGTTAACACTGAAGTACTCAAAGAAAACTAGCTAGTGTTATCCAAACGAATTATTCCTTGCCTGGATGTCACTGCAGGGCGCGTCGTTAAAGGTGTGAACTTTGTTGGATTGCGCGATGCAGGTGACCCTGTTGAAATTGCAAAACGGTATGACACACAAGGCGCAGACGAACTTACTTTTTTGGATATCACCGCTACATCAGATGGGCGTGATTTAATTTTGCATATTATTGAAGATGTGGCATCCCAAGTCTTTATTCCACTAACAGTGGGCGGCGGTGTGCGTGCAGTTGCCGATGTACGTCGATTGCTAAATGCGGGCGCAGATAAAGTGAGTATGAATTCTTCAGCAGTAGCTAATCCAGATTTAGTTTCAGATGCGGCAGCGTATTACGGATCTCAATGCATTGTGGTGGCTATCGATGCCAAGCAAACGCAATCGGGTAATTGGGAGGTGTTTACTCATGGCGGCAGAACGCCAACTGGTAAAGATGTGGTTGAGTGGGCCTGTGAGGTAGCTAAACGCGGTGCTGGCGAGATTTTACTTACCAGTATGAATCGCGATGGCAGCAAAGATGGGTTTGATTTGGCTCTCACTGCAGCCGTTAGCGAGGCAGTCTCTGTCCCAGTTATTGCCTCAGGGGGCGTGGGTAATCTGCAGCATTTAGTTGATGGCATTACTCAAGGACATGCGGATGCGGTATTGGCCGCGAGTATATTTCACTATGGTGAATACACTGTCGGGCAGGCAAAAGCATACATGGCTGCTCAGGGTATTCCAGTGCGTATTTAAGTTGTATTTTAAGATTCCTCAGAATCGCTGTAAAGTTCAGATATGAGTCCGAGTACATTCACACCGATTGAATCTATCCAGCCTGGTCAATGGCTTAACGCTGTTGCATGGAATGAGCAAGGTTTGGTTCCTGTGATTGCTCAGGAAGCGAGTAGCAAAGATGTCTTAATGATGGCTTGGATGAACCGCGATGCTCTATTAGCAACATTGCGGTTGGGTGAGGCGGTTTACTGGACTCGCTCGAGGCAAAAACTCTGGCACAAAGGTGAAGAGTCTGGGCACACTCAAAAGGTAAAAGAGATCCGCTTAGATTGCGATGGCGATACGATTTTGCTTTTGGTTGAGCAGAAAGATGGTATTGCTTGCCATACTGGTGAACATAGTTGCTTCTTTTTGCAATGGGATTCTAATAAATCCGATTGGGTTGATGAATCCAAATCTAAGAACTGAAACTTCTGGACAAACAACTTAAAATGCTCAGATGACTAGTTCTGTAAATAAAGACTCCAATGTAGATTCTGGCCTGGCCCACTTGGCTGATGTGGTGGATCAGCGTCGGGATGCATTTAAAGCCGGTAAAGCAGATCCTAAGACTTCCTATACCGCCTTGCTCTTTTCTAAGGGCGATGATGCTATTTTGAAAAAGATTGGCGAGGAGGCAACTGAGGCGGTAATGGCGGCCAAGGATGCTCGCAACGCCAATTTGGCCCCTGAGCAGCAAGAGCTCTTAGTTGGCGAAATGGCAGACCTTTGGTTTCACTGTCTTATTGCCCTGTCACAATTTAATTTACGCCCAGAAGATGTTATTGAGGAGCTTGATCGTCGTTTGGGCACTTCTGGTATTGAAGAAAAGGCTGCTAGAAAAGCTTCTGGTAACAAGTAAATACGGAATAAGTTATGTCATACGACCCTAATTGCCTATTTTGTAAGATATCCCAGGGACTCATCCCTTCGGAGAAGGTCTATGAAGATGAAGAAATTTATGTTTTTAAGGACATCAATCCTTCAGCCCCCATCCATTTTTTGATGATTCCTAAAAAACATATTCCTATGCTGGAGTCTGCAGAAAGCATAGATTCGCCATTGCTAGGTAGAATGATGGAATTAGCGCCTCGTCTTGCTAAAGAGCACGGTTGTCGTCCTGGACGGGATGGCGGCTTTAGATTGATGGTGAATAATGGCGCAGATGGAGGGCAAGAGGTTTATCACTTGCATATGCATGTGATGGGCGGTCCGCGCCCCTGGAAAAAATAATCCAAGGAGATAAAGAATGGGTTCATTTAGCATTTGGCATTGGTTAATTGTTTTGGTTATCGTCATGCTGGTATTTGGTACCAAAAAATTGCGCAACATTGGCCAAGATTTGGGCGGTGCTGTGAAGGGCTTTAAGGATGGCATGAAAACATCGGAAGAGCCGATAGACCAAATCCAACAAGGTTCTGCGCCAACTGATAAAACAGTTGATGTGCAAGCTAAAGACGTCCACAAGTAATCATTGATAACGCAGATAGAAATTCGTGCCGCTTTTAGACGACCAGTTAAATGATTGATCTTGGGGTTTCAAAGCTTGCGCTGATTGCTGTAGTTGCTTTGGTGGTTGTTGGGCCAGAGCGCTTGCCTAAAGTAGCGCGCTTGGCTGGCAATCTCTTTGGTCGAGCGCAACGCTATATGGCAGATGTGAAGGCTGAGGTCAGCCGTCAGATGGAAGTCGAGGAATTTAAAAAGTTCCGAGAGGAAAGTATCTCCGCTCTCAAGGAAGTTGAAAGCAGTATTCATTCCACAGTGAATGAGGCAAGCGCAAACCTTACAGATCAAGCGGATATTTTTGAAACCAACTTTGAAAAGCCACCGCTCGATGAGAAAGAGGTTCTGCGCAAGACTAAACGCCAAGGACGTAATAGTTGGGGTGTGAGGCGCGCGGCTAGACCGATTTGGTTTAAGCGCTCGGTGGGGATGCGAATTCGTGTTCAGTCTGGGGCAGCTAGAATGAAGCGCTTTCATCACGCCGCTGGAAAATAAACCTATCTTCCCATGACGCAAACTAATTCCACCGAAGATTCGGGCCTACAAGAATCTTTTCTTTCCCATTTATTTGAATTACGTGATCGCGTTATTAAAGCGGCGTTAGCAGTCATTGTGGTATTTATTGGCTTGGTGTATTGGGCTCCAGATATTTTTCATTTGTTCGCTCAGCCCTTGTTACAAGCCTTGCCCGCAGGTGGGAAAATGATTGTGACTGATGTCACGGGCTCATTCTTTGTGCCTATGAAAGTCACAATGCTAGTAGCATTTATTATTGCTTTGCCAGTGGTGATGTATCAATTGTGGGCGTTTATTGCGCCCGGGCTCTATTTGCATGAGCGCAAATTAATTTTGCCTTTGGTGGTGAGTAGCTATACCTTATTCATCATTGGTATGGCCTTTGCTTACTTCTTAGTATTTCCAACGGTGTTTAAGTTTATGGCTAGTTATAACGCACCATTGGGCGCGGAGATGTCAACTGATATTGATAATTACTTAAGCTTTGCCATGACCACTTTCTTGGCATTTGGCATTACTTTTGAGGTGCCAGTAGTAGTGGTGGTATTAGTACGCATGGGGATGGTGCCTTTGGCTAAACTCAGAGAGATACGTCCATACGTGATTGTGGGCGCATTTGTAGTTTCCGCTATTGTTACTCCACCAGATGTACTCTCGCAATTACTTTTGGCGGTACCAATGACCCTACTTTACGAGTTAGGTTTGATAGTTGCTCGTTTTTATCAGCCAAAAATTTCTGAAGATAATTCTGACTCAGATGCTAAATGAAGCTCATGTTTTAGCTTATTCAACTGCTTCAGCAAGAATTGGGTTTTTACTAAAAGTATTTGTCAGCCAATGAGTAACTCGGTCAAAACGATATCGTCTTTGGCGTAAGTTACCCTCAAGATTGATTTCAGTCCCAGCAAAGGTTTTGCCAGCGGCTAGCAATGCGCGACGTTGCTGTATGGTTTCTATCTGAATTAATCTTGGCAGTATTTTAGGTAATTCCCAGCGGATATCCACTACTACACAATGCTCATGTTGCAGTTGACCCACTTCACATAGCAAGAGCTCAGCTTTGCTAAAGTTAAATTGATTAGCAATAACGATACGGTGACACAGCAATAACCAATCTTCATCAAGTTTGTATTCGGCATGATGATTGATGGCTTTTTCGGCGTATTGAGCTAATTGAGACCATTCATTTTTTTTGGGATCAGGGCAACTTTCTAAAATCTTGCTCAATAGTTCTTTTGCTTCTGCTATGCCCTGTTGGTTGGCTTGCCACACCCAGTAGGAGGCCTGGAGTCCGCGAACTTTTTCTTCGTTCTTTTCACGTTTGCGCCAAAGATTAGCCCCTTTGCGAAGTTGTGCTTGAGCGTGACCAAGATCTGCAGCGCGATCAAAGCAGCGATCACTTTCTGTAGCACTGTAACCAGAAAACTGTGGGCGACGATAAATTTCGCCCAGCGCATACCATGCATCGCGATCCCCATCCTTGGCCGCAAGCTCTAACCAATGCGCTGCCTTCTTAAGAGAGGCATTTGTTTTGGTTTCTGCTGCGCCTTCTCGGCCATCCAATTGCGCAAGGCGTAACCCCAGGGTTAGTTTTGCAACGGTTAGCCCAAACTCGGCCGCCTGAAGCAATGCATCTTCATCTTGGTCTTTTTGCCAGACTTGCCACAATGAAGAAAGCGCTTCATTTTTTGGTTGCAACTTGATGAGCAACTCTTTTGCATTGGATGTATACGGGGAATTTGCTTGAGCTAGCTCAAGCAAATATTGCTTACTTAATTTTTGAAAACCATCGAATCCTAGGTTGGATAATCTTTCTAAAGAAGGCGGAACTGCATTCTTCTTGATCCAAGCGGCTAACTCAGTTTGAAGGCTTTGATGTAGGGGGTTTATTAATAAATTCACCAACTGCCATTTAGCTGCAAGATTGGTATCGGAATTGCTGTTAGCTTCTGCGAGCCTCCAAAAAGCTTCCCATCCAAACCCAAATGCGGGGGAATTAATGGTCTCAACCAGGGGAATGTTTGCAATCTGGGCTAAAACTTTATCAATTTCAAGGTGATTAAAGCTTTCCTCCATAAACCCTTGATTTTTAAAGGAATTATAGGATTTTTCTAGCCAAATCAAGGCATTTGCAGGCTGTATAGGGGTTTTATAGGCGCCAGTTAAGTAAGCATGAGCTAGTTTTTGTTGCGCAGATACATCACCCAATCGGGCTGAACTCAGGATTTTTAAGAATTCTCGACTTGCCATGTGACAATTTTGGCATCTAGAGCTCACAAAAGACACAAATCAGTGCCCTTGTTGCCGAGATACAACGAAGAAAACCGAAAAACTACCTTTTGACAAGCAAAAAGAGCCCCTAAATACACTTACCCTCAGTCTAGCGGGGCAAAGCAAGCAAAATTCATAGGTCCCATTTTTATTTGGGCATTACTTTTAATTTTTGGAGATTTAAAGAATGAAAAAATCGCTATTCGCAGTTGCAGCTTTGTCAGCTATTGCTGGCGCTGCACAAGCTCAGTCCAGCGTAACCGTATACGGTCTCTTGGATGTTGGTTATGTTGGTTACAACACACGTCAGGCAACAGGTACAGCAGTTAACAAAACAACTGGTAATGCATTTTCATCTTCTGGTGAATCTACTTCCCGTTTAGGCTTCAAAGGTACTGAAGATTTAGGCGGCGGTTTGTCTGCATTTTTCACTGTTGAAATTGGTGTTACACCAAACAACGCGCAAAACTTTAACTCCGGTGCTACATCAAACCGCCAAACTTTTGCTGGTTTGAAAAAGAATGGTTTAGGTCAGTTTGCTTTGGGTACTCAGTACACTGTCATTCATAATGCTGTTGCAGCTACTGATCCAGGTCAAGCTAACAACATCTCTGGTAACTTAATTTACCCAGCCGTCACTGAAGGTGCTGGTAGTGCAGAGAACTCAACTGGCGCAGCTTATGCTATTCGTACAAATAACCAATTGTCTTTGAACAG
>CANBYN010000102.1 GCA_947373615.1 Burkholderiaceae bacterium
ATGAAGGTTATCGCCTTTTTGCCAGCGCTCCCACATTAAAGCCTTTTGGGTGGCTGTGTAATAGATTCGAGGTCGTTGTTTCATGAGCAACACTCCTTTTGCTTACGCAGTTAGTAGTGTGTTGCATCGATTGGTTGAATTCAAGGTCGTTATATGCCTGTCAATAACTTAATGCGAAGAGCAACTTTGGCCGAATTTCCGCCCTTGTTCGATGACGCTTAATCGGCCAATAACCAAAGGGGATGCCCAAAGAAAAACCAACCTCAGGTGGTTTGGTGATTCATGTCGTCCCGGGGTGCAATCGACCAGAGCAAAGTAAGGTCGATCCTAGCTCTAAATCGCTAATTTTCTAAACGCCTTTTTCAAACCCAAAGTTAGCGGTAGAACCAATAGGACTGAGCCAGCAATTAGGGCAATAGCATTTGGGACTCCAAGCCTATCTCCAGCAAATCCATATACAAGAGGTGAAATTGCTCCAGCGCCAATCGTTAATGTATAAAACACCCCGAATGCTCGTGATCGCATATGTAATGGAACTAACTCGGGCACGGTTCCATATAGTCCCGAGGATGTTCCATTCAAAGCCACACCTACTAATGGCAACAATAGCATCACAACATCGAGATTTAGCGCTATCGCTAGGGTCATCAAAATAGTCGTGGCAATTTCTGTAATCAAGGTGGTTTTAATTACGCCAAATCGAGCGGCGATCAACCCGCAAACAAATTTACCTGCGGCGCCACCAGCAAAAGTTAAGCTCAATGCAAAACCCACTTGAGTAACAGATGCACCTTTTGATATTAAAAGAAAAGGTAAGAGCGTTAGAAATCCCATGCGAGTGGCGCTATCTATGACGGCAATCGACGACAAAGAAATAAAACCGAGATTAAGAAAATTGCTGCCAACGCCTTTTCCATCTACATCGCCTGAGGCCTTTTCTAATTGAGGCTTATGTAGATTAACATTAATTTCTTGAGGTAAAACGACTGCTAGTATCACTACAGCAAGCAAGCCCAATAAGCCCATCACGCTCGCGACAATATGCCAATCCCAAATTGCCAACAAAGCGGCGCATAGTGATGGCAATATAACTTTGCCTATATCGCCAGAAAAATTATAGGTGCTCAGAGCACCCCTTAATTCGGGTCCCTCAAAAGCGTGAGAGGTTAATGAAGAAGATAGAGGATGCTGAACGCTTGCTCCAACACCACTAAGAACTAAACAAGCGGCTAAACCTAAAAAACCGGTAGTCCAACCAGACAATAAAAAACCAACTGCCGCAATTAAAGTGCCAAACAGAAGTAGGCGTTTTTCACCTATTTTTTCTGATAGCAAACTTGATGGAACTTGTAGGGAGGCCATTGCTCCTGAATACAAAGTCTTTAGTGAACCTACCTCAGCAAGCGATAAACCAAATGCCATTTGCCAAATGGGGAATAAAACATAAAGCAGGTCGGTGTATCCATCGTGAAGAATGTGGGCACCACAACAGGCGCTTAATATTCTTTTCTTGATTGTTTTCATGGAATCAATGTAACCGAGCTGAAATGAAAAAACCACCTGAAGATGGTTTTGATGTTTCTTGGTGGCACGGGGCGAAATCGAGCCACCGACACAAGGATTTTCAATCCTCCGCTCCATCGGCCGCTATTGGCCGAAATCGGTCGATTTCCAGATTAATGGTGATGTCCACTATGGCCGATTAGGAGACATTACTAGAGGGGATTCGAAACATTTTGATATATCTAGATTTGTGCAACAACTACTACATAGCGTCCTTTAAGACTTCCGCATTGATTAAGCTAGGTGGTTTCTTGCCGGCGAGAGCAGCGCGCACATTTTCAATGGCCAAATCGACCATCGCTCTGCGAGTCTTTTCAGTAGCACTAGCAATGTGGGGAGCTAAGACGACATTACTCAACGCGAGCAAGTCCGGATGAACCGTTGGTTCGCCTTCAAATACATCTAAGCCGGCGGCAAAAATCTGCTTGGTTTTGAGGGCTTGGGCCAAGGCCACATCATCCACAATGCCGCCGCGAGCAATGTTAATTAGGGTGGCCGTGGGCTTCATGAGAGCAATTTCTTTGGCGCCAATGGTGTGATGACTCTGTGCACTATAGGGGAGCACTAACACCACGTGATCAGCCGTGCGCAGTAATTCCTCTTTGGAGACATACGTAGCGCCGCAGGCTTTTTCATCCACATCAGACAGATGACTGCGGTTGTGATAGATCACCTTCATACCGAATCCTAAAGCCCGCTTGGCAATGCCTTGTCCAATCCGACCCATACCAATAATGCCAATGGTGCTGTGATGCAGATCCATGCCTAGCGGGTTGTTCACAATCGACCATTTTTCCCAATGACCTGCTCTGATCCAATGCTCCGATTCGGTAATGCGACGCGCTGTGGCCATGAGTAAGGCAAACCCAAAATCAGCGGTGGAATCCGTTAAAACATCTGGCGTATTGGTGGCCATCACGCCAGCCGCCGTCATGGCCGGCACATCAAAATTGTTATATCCCACGGAAATATTGGCGACCACTTTAAGATGTTTTGCATTCGCTAATGCGCTAGCGTCGATCCGTTCGCTGCCTGCAACCAATGCCCCATCCACTTGCGCTAATTCTTTTTGCAGCTCTTGGGGGGTGAAAATGCGATCCTCTTGGTTGGAGCGAACCTCAAAGGATTCTTCCAATTTGGCCAATGCCTCAGGAAAAATGGCTCTGGCGACGAGGATTTTGGGTTTTTGAGTAGTCAATTGAGTGGAGGCTTGTAGATTCATAAGTGGGACTTTACCTGAAGTAAATTGGACTTTTGCCCTGAAAAATAGGCTAATTCGGCTAAAATTGAACTTTTATAACTTCATACCCCAAAAATTTGGGGTTCTCGAAATAAAACCATCATGACTTACGTTGTTACCGAATCCTGCATCCGCTGTAAATACACTGACTGTGTTGACGTTTGCCCAGTTGATTGTTTTCGCGAAGGTCCTAATTTTCTCGTAATCGATCCAGACGAATGCATTGATTGTGCAGTCTGCGTCCCTGAGTGCCCAGTCAATGCAATTTATGCTGAAGATGATGTTCCTGGAGATCAACAGGCCTTCATCAAGCTGAACGCTGATCTCACTCCTTCTTGGAAATCGATCACCAAATCTAAACCCGCTCTTCCTGATGCTGAAGAATGGAAAGATGTAAAAGATAAGCTTGATCAATTAGAGAAGTAGTCAGCGCCCCTACCGTTTTTCGATGGGACCTTTTCAAAATCAACGCTAGCTAATTTAGCCAATACCTCTATGCGCCAATACCACGATCTTATGAAAGAAGTCCTTGCCAAGGGCGTTCAAAAATCAGACAGAACTGGTACTGGCACAATCTCCATCTTTGGACACCAGATGCGCTTTAACTTGGCCGATGGTTTTCCGATGGTGACCACCAAAAAGCTGCACTTAAAGTCCATCATTTATGAATTACTCTGGTTTCTCAAGGGCAGTACAGACAACAACTGGCTCAAAGATCGCGGCGTCTCCATCTGGAATGAGTGGGCAGCACCTGATGGTGATTTAGGCCCGATCTACGGATATCAATGGCGCTCTTGGCCTGCGCCCAATGGCCAGCACATTGATCAGATTTCTGAAGTAGTCCAGACCCTCAAAAATAATCCGGATTCACGTCGCATTATTGTTTCCGCCTGGAACGTGGCAGATATTCCTCGCATGGCACTCGCACCTTGTCACGCTTTTTTTCAGTTCTATGTTGCCGATGGGAAATTATCATGCCAACTGTACCAACGCAGCGCTGATATTTTCTTAGGTGTTCCATTTAATATCGCCAGCTATGCGCTGTTGACTCATATGATGGCCCAGCAATGTAATTTGGAAGTTGGTGATTTTGTCTGGACTGGTGGTGACTGTCATTTGTATAGTAATCACTTAGAGCAAGTTGATCTCCAACTCTCCAGAGAATTCTTCCCGCTCCCCAAACTCAATATTTTGCGCAAACCAGATTCGATTTTCGATTATGAGTTTGAAGATTTTGAAATTCAGGGTTACGAATCCCACCCTCCGATTAAAGCTCCAGTAGCAATCTAAGCATCCCAGCATGACTACACCGGCCATCTCCATGATTGTTGCGCGCTCGCGCAATCATGTGATCGGTCGCGATAACCAAATGCCTTGGAAGATCTCCGCAGATTTGCAATTCTTCAAGCGCGTGACAATGGGTCATCCAGTCATTATGGGACGCAAGACCTGGGAATCGATTGGTCGACCATTACCAGGACGACGTAATGTGGTTGTGAGCCGCAATGCAGATCTGCAACTCAATGGCGCCGAACTGGCTGGATCACTAGAGGAAGCGTTAAATCGCCTATCTGAATTTCCAAGGGTTTTTGTGATCGGTGGCGAACAGCTATTTAAGCAAGCATTTGATAAAGCCGACAAACTCTACATTACTGAAATTGACATCGAAGTGTTGGGGGGCGATACCTTCTTTGAAGTGCCTGATGCTCTCTTGTGGAAAGAAGTAGAACGCATCCCCGAATCAGAAGGAGCCATTAACTTTAGTTTTGTCACTCTAGAGCGCCAATCAAATTGACTTCACTTGACTGATTCGCAAGTCAGACTTTCTCAAATAAAAAGAGCTCCTAGGAGCTCTTTTTATTTACTGAATAATGATCTTGGAGTCTTTAGCAATTTGAGAAACGAATTCATATTGCTTTTTCTGAGTTAGACCAGCTCGAATGGCTGGCTTAGCTTGCTCAAAAGTAGGCGGCTTGCTTGATCTTACATCTTCCAACTTCACCAAATACCAACCTTGCTGCACTTGAATAGGGGCGGGTGATACCTGACCCTTTGATAAATTGGCCAGCACTGCTGCTAGTTGAGGAGATACCTGTCCTGGCTGAATCCAACCCACTGCTCCACCTTGCGCTTTATTTGGCCCTAAGGAAACGCTCTTGGCCACTTTGTCAAAAGGCTCACCCTTTTTAATGCGATTTAAGGCAGCCTGAGCATCAGCCTCGCTAGCCACTGCAATATCACTGACCTTGTACTCATTAATCATGCCTTGTGGTCCCAAGGAGGCGACTTGTTTGTTGTACTCGGCTTGAACATCTGCATCCGAAATCGGATTTTGTGCCATGAAGGTTGAAAGCTCTAGATCGGCTAAATAATTTTGACGAATTAACATCAACTGAGAATTCGCTTTTTCTGAATTGGCTAAACCATCTTTTTCAGCACGCTGAGATAAAAGCAAGACTTCAATAAATTTCTGCACCACTACCTGACGCAATTCCGGAGAGTCTTTCTGACCCTGAGAAATAGCCATCTTAATGCCCTGCTCAACCATGTCATTCGTAATGATGGTGCCATTGACGGAGGCTGCTGCATTGACTGGCAAACCGCTTTGCTGAGCATATACAGAGGCGGCAAAAGATCCTGCGAAAATCATTCCAGCAAGAATGCGGGTCATTTTCGGGAGAGTTAAAAAGCTAAAAGGTTTCATTTAAATAGGTCTTTCTAAAATATATACCCAATATTACCAGTAGCACTCCATGGGGGCTGTGCGGCACTCCTAAGAGCGATAAAATAAATCCATGTGTGTTCAATATCTGAGTACGGTCAATGTAGATTGGGTCAAAACCCATTTTGATCTAGACCTGCCTGCAAGCGAGGCGCATGCCGTATTTCCAACCTACCCAGGTCCGATCGTGCTTAAGAGTCACAATACTGGCCGCACCGCAATCGGACTGGCTCGCTTTGGCCTAATTCCCTCCTGGGCAAAAGAAGAAGCCTTTGGTAGAAAAACCTATAACGCCAGAGCAGAAACTGTCAGCGAAAAACCTTCCTATAGACATGCCTGGTCAAAATGCCATTTCGCATTAACTTTGGCCGATGCCTTTTATGAGCCTTGTTATGAATCTGGCAAAGCCGTGCGCACCCAAATCAAACAATCGAATGGCAAACCCATGGCGATTGCCTCTATCTGGGATACCTGGACTGAACCCCAAACTGGTGAATTAATCGTGTCATTTTCAATGCTCACTATTAATGCAGACCATCACCCAGTCATGCATCGCTTTCATAAACCAGAAGATGAAAAGCGCACTGTGGTTCCCTTGCGTCCTGAATTATTTTCTGATTGGCTCAATGCCACACCAGATACTGCCATGTCTTTATTGCAACTTTCTTCAATACCTGATCTGAGCTTCACATAAGCAACATCCCGCATGGATGCGCCATAGAACTGCATCATCGTTTTAAGAAAGATCGTCGCTAGATCGAACGGTACATCACCAAGTTTTCAGTTTTAGGCGCGACCTAGGCGTTGGAGTTGCCTCTTCACATATGGCACGCGACAAATGAGTAAGGTCAGCACTACTCCGCCATAAATCATCACGATATCTACATCATTCTTGCCGGCCTTGTGCCACCAATAATGAATGATCGCAAGGCATGCGAGCAAGTAGACAATCTTATGCAAGGTGGCCCAACGTCGACCCAACTTACGAACTGCCCAGTGATTGGAAGTCATCGCCAAAGGGATCAGAAAAACAAATGTTGCAAAGCCCATCGAAATAAATGGCCGCTTTAAGACATCGCTCCACATCGCTTGAATATCGAGGTTGTGATCAAGCCAAAACCAAATCAAAAAGTGAATGCAGGCATAGAAAAAACAAAAGAGGCCGAGCATCCGACG
>CANBYN010000103.1 GCA_947373615.1 Burkholderiaceae bacterium
GTTGTGCGTTGGTTGCGTGCCAGTGGGTATGAGGTCCTTTATGTACGCAATATCACTGACATTGATGACAAGATCATCAATCGCGCCGTCGAAAACGGTGAGCCAATTTCTGCCTTAACCAATCGCTTTATCGTCGCAATGCATGCTGACTCTGATGAGTTAGGTTTAATGCATCCAGATCAAGAGCCGCGTGCTACGGATTACATTACCCAAATGCAGGGGATGATTGGTAAGTTGATTGAAAACGAGTTGGCTTATCAAGTGGATGGCGGTGACGTGAACTTTGCTGTCCGTTTACTACCACGTTATGGTCAGCTTTCTGGCAAGAGCTTGGATGAGCTTAATGCAGGAGAGCGGGTTGCTGTTGCTGGTGGTAAGCGCGATCCACTTGACTTCGTTCTTTGGAAAAGTGCTAAACCTGAGGAGCCGACAGATACTCGCTGGAATTCTCCTTGGGGTGAAGGTCGCCCCGGTTGGCATATTGAATGCTCTGCTATGTCTTGCGACTTACTGGGAGAGCATTTTGATATTCATGGTGGTGGCGCTGATTTGCAGTTTCCGCATCACGAAAATGAAATTGCTCAAAGCGAAGGTGCGTTGTATGGTCGGACTCGAAAGGATGATGATGCCCCATTCGTTAACTACTGGATGCATAACGGTCATATTCGTGTCAATGAAGAGAAGATGTCTAAATCGTTGGGCAACTTCTTTTTAATTCGCGATGTACTCAAAAGTTTTGATCCTGAAGTCGTGCGTTTCTTTATGCTTAAAGCACACTATCGTAGCCCCATTAATTACAGTGATACTCAATTGGAGGAGGCTCGTTCAGGTCTAGCAAGGCTCTATACAGCCTTGGCGCACGCTCCAAAGGCCCAAGCAACAGCATTGGACCCTATCAGTCCTTGGGTCAATCGCTTTACCGATGCCATGAATGATGATTTCAATACGCCAGAAGCTATTGCCGTCCTATTTGATCTAGCAAGTGAAGTCAATCGCACACAAGGCGAAGAAAAATACCTTCTTGCAAATACACTGAAGACCTTGGGAGCTGCTCTCAATTTCTTGCAATGCGATCCAACTCAATTTTTACAAGCAGGTTCTAAAGATGGGGATAGCTTGAGTACAAGTCAAATAGATGAACAAATTGCTGCAAGGATTGCCGCCAAACAAGCAAAGGATTTTTCTAAGGCAGATTTCATTCGTAAATCACTTCTAGAGCAAGGTATTATTTTGGAAGATAAGCCAGGTGGTTTAACAGAATGGCGTAGAGCTTAATGACGGCGGCTAAAGAAAAATTAGAAAAAGTAATGAAAAAAGATGAGTCAATCTTGCGAGAGATTGCCCCTGAGTATTGGGAGCAAGCTTGCCGAGAATTAATGAAGCAAGATCGTATTTTAAAAAAAATAATTCCTAAGCACGACTCAGGTTTTTTAGTTACCCGTGGAGATGCTTTTACAACATTGGCTAGAGCAATTGTAGGGCAACAGATTTCCGTTGCCGCCGCGCAATCTGTTTGGAATAGAGTTTTAGCTGCAAGTAAAAATAAAGTTACCCCTAAAAACGTCTTGGCGCTCACTGTTGAAGAACTTAGATCTGCTGGATTATCTGGTCGTAAAGTGGAATACATCCGGGATTTAGCTGACCACTTTGATTCTGGACGTTTACATTCCAATCAGTGGAAAGATATGGATGATGAGAGCGTCATCAAAGAATTGAGCTCAATAAGAGGTATTGGGCGCTGGACAGCGGAAATGTTCCTCATTTTCAACTTGATTCGCCCAAATATCCTGCCGTTAGATGATGTTGGTCTAATTAAGGCTATTTCCCTTAATTACTTCAGTGGAGAGCCTGTAAGCCGCCATGAAGCCAGGGAGGTTGCGGCTAATTGGGCCCCATGGCGCACTGTCGCCACCTGGTATATGTGGAGAAGTATCGACCCGATCCCGGTTGAATATTAAAATCTGACTATGAAAACGACTTTCCTTGATTTTGAGCAACAAATCGCAGAGTTAGAGACGAAGATCGAAGATCTGCGTTTTGTGCAAGATGAGTCATCAGTAGATATTGCCGATGAGATCAAAACACTTTCTGAGAAGAGTGTACAGCTCACTAAAGATATTTACGCTAACCTGACTCCTTGGCAGGTGTCGCAAGTGGCGCGTCATCCACAGCGTCCTTACACCCTGGATTATGTAAACGCTTTATTTACAGATTTCCATGAACTCCACGGGGATCGTAATTTTGCAGATGATCAATCTATTATTGGGGGCTTAGCCCGCTTTGATGGACAGCCATGCATGGTAATAGGACATCAAAAAGGGCGAGATACTAAAGAACGTGCACTTAGAAACTTTGGCATGAGTCGTCCGGAGGGTTATCGCAAAGCAAAGCGTTTAATGCGCCTTGCAGAAAAATTTGGCATTCCAGTCTTTACCTTTGTTGATACTCCGGGTGCGTTTCCAGGTATTGATGCAGAAGAGCGCAATCAATCTGAAGCGATTGGTCATAATTTGTATGTGCAAGCAGAATTAGAAGTTCCCATCATCGCCACGATCATTGGTGAAGGTGGTTCCGGTGGTGCTTTAGCGATTGCGATGGGTGATGTTGTATTGATGCTGCAAAACTCCACATATTCTGTGATCTCTCCAGAAGGTTGCGCCTCTATTTTGTGGAAGACAGCAGATAAAGCGCCTGAGGCTGCAGAGCAGCTAGGTTTAACTGCGCAACGGATTAAGGCCTTGGGTCTGATTGATAAGATTGTGCCTGAACCCATCGGTGGGGCACATCGCGATTACGACACCATGATGAACAATATGCGCAAAGCGCTTACTGAATCGTTAAAAACTTTTGGCAACATGAAAGTGGATGCCTTACTTGAACGTCGTCATGAGCGTTTGATGAGTTATGGCAAGTTCAAGGAAATCACAGCAAAATCCTAAGCTAGCAAAACGAATTGCGGTTGCCTTAAGTGGTGGTCTCGATTCGGTTGTATTGCTAGACACCGTTTGCAGGGCTCATGCTGCAAACAAAAATTCTCGTATAGAAATCTTCGCCTTTCACATTCATCATGGATTGCAAAAATCTGCTGATGAGTGGCTGCTATTTTGCAAACAACTCGCCAATAAGTACAAAATTCATTTTGACTTTCGTTCATTACACTTAAGTAATTCAGTTGAGCGCGGTAATGTGGAGGCTAGAGCCAGAGCAGGGCGCTACGAAGCGCTATCAGAGCTCTGTGATGAATATGGCATAGAAAATTTACTTTTGGCCCATCATCAAAATGATCAGGCTGAAACAGTCTTACTCCAACTCTTGCGGGGAGCAGGCGTTTCAGGGCTATCTGCTATGCCCTTTAATAGAGAAGTTAAATTCGGTAATCAACGTATTTTCCTCTGGCGTCCATTGCTTGAACAAAGTAGAAGCGATTTAGAAATTTATGCAAAAGAGCATAAACTCAAATGGATTGAGGATCCGAGTAATCAAGATTCAAAATATCGTCGTAACGCGATTCGCAAAAGCATTATTCCTTCATTGGAAAGGATACAGCCAAAAGCACTTGCCAATATGGCGCGTAGTGCCAGTTTATTGGCTGAAGCACAGGGGCTACTCAATCGTTTGGCGATGCAAGATGGAAAATTAATCCTGGTTAAAAATGGCTTGAAGTTGAAGCCGCTCTTAGCGCTTGCTCAAAAAGATTTACCAGCAGCCAACAATCTCTTAAGGTTTTGGCTTCAAACACAACAATTAGCGATGCCTTCGCAAGAGCGATTGCTGTCCTGGTGGTGTGATCTACATAAAGTCAAGGCAGACGCCAAACTTGAATGGGCTCATGACGATCAAAGGATTTGTTTGTGGCGTGGCGTATTGCAGCTTGCGGATAATGCCGAAGAGGTTCAGGGAGAGTGGGTATTTAAAGCCCTTCCAAATAGGAGTAAAAAATTGGGTCTTTCCGCTGAATGGGTTGAAGAAGCGCAAAAAAATGCAGCCATCACAACCAAAGTAAGGTCTGGCTCAGAAAAGATTCAAATTAAGCCCAATAGCCCTCGTAGAACCCTTAAAAATCTTTTTCAGGAGGGTAACGTGCCGCCTTGGCAGAGAAAGGCTCCATTGCTCTATATCAGCGGAGAGTTAGTGGCTGTAGCGGGCATTGGAATGAGTTATCCCCATTTAAAGACCTCGGGCAAGAGGCTAGCGCCTGAGTGGCTACAAAACCCTGTAAAATAAGCCCTTTTTAGAACCTCGGGAAATATTTTCCCCAATACAGATTGTGAAATAGACGGTTTTTATGGCTCTTATCGTTCATAAATATGGCGGCACGTCAATGGGCTCGGTAGAGCGCATTGCCAATGTTGCAAAACGCGTTGCCAAATGGATGCGCGCAGGACATCAGGTGGTGGTCGTTCCTTCCGCAATGTCGGGCGAGACCAATCGCCTGCTCGGATTGGCAAAAGAGATTAATCCAGATGCAAATCCACGTGAGTTGGATCAAATTGCATCTACTGGTGAGCAAGTCAGTTCTGGCTTGTTGGCTTTGGCTCTACTGCGTGAAGGCATTGATGCGGTGAGCTATGCCGGTTGGCAAGTGACCATTCATACTGACTCCGCTTTTACTAAAGCGCGTATCAAGAGCATTGACGATAAAAAAATCTTGGACGATCTTAACGCTGGTCGCGCAGTAGTGGTGACTGGCTTCCAAGGTGTGGATCCGGATGGCAATATCACCACCTTAGGACGTGGCGGTTCAGATACTTCAGCGGTTGCAATGGCTGCTGCACTGAAAGCAGATGAGTGTTTAATCTATACCGACGTTGATGGTGTATACACAACAGATCCACGTGTATGTGAGGACGCTCGTCGTCTAGATAAGATCACCTTTGAAGAAATGCTAGAAATGGCTAGCTTAGGTTCTAAGGTATTGCAGATTCGTTCAGTTGAGTTTGCAGGTAAATACAAAGTTAAAACCCGGGTTCTGTCTTCTTTGACAGATCCTTTGATGCCCCTTGATGTTGAGATGAAGTCGGGCACCTTGATTACATTTGAAGAGGATAGCACTATGGAAGCCGCAGTTATTTCCGGCATCGCCTTTGCGCGTGATGAAGCGAAGATTACCGTTCTTGGAGTTCCTGATCGTCCGGGAATCGCCTATCAAATCTTAGGTCCAATTGCCGATGCTAATATCGACGTGGATATCATTATTCAGAATCAATCAGTAGAGGGCAAGACCGACTTTACCTTCACAGTGCCACGTTCTGATTATCAGAAAGCATTAGACCTTCTAAAAAATACTGTCCAAGCACAAATTGAAGCAAAAGAAATCTCTGGTGATCCTAAGGTATCTAAGGTATCAGTGGTTGGCGTAGGCATGCGCTCCCATGTAGGTGTTGCAAGTAAAATGTTTCGAACCCTGTCAGAAGAGGGTATCAATATCTTGATGATTTCGACTAGCGAGATCAAGATTTCAGTTGTAATTGATGAGAAATATATGGAGTTAGCAGTACGCGCTTTGCATAAGGCATTTGAGCTGGATCAGAGGTAAAAACGTATTAAAAAGGTAATAAAACCCCAGTAAGGCTGTAATCCGTTAAACTGTGGGGCGTTATAGAAGTAGTAAGGAGACGTGGCCGAGCTGGTCGAAGGCACTCCCCTGCTAAGGGAGCATCGGGGCTAAAACTCTGATCGGAGGTTCGAATCCTCTCGTCTCCGCCAAGTGAATAGGCGGAATAAGGGCTTGTAGAAATGCAATACTCTTGTTAGCAAAATCGTTACCAAAGCCATCCTAAGGGGTGGTTTTTGTTTTTATCTGAGAGTCCGCTATCGACCAATAAATGCCATCAAAGAGGTTCGTATACCCAATAATTAAGTGAACAGATGGCTTAAAGGGTGTGGCAGTGTTGCTGATTTATTGCCAACCTATTGCATGAGTCAACCACTTTAACTGGCATTATGCGTGGGCTCTCAATAGGGTGTACACAAGCGTAGAATTTGAAATCTCTTATATGATGCTTCTTGATACTGTGCATGCCTTTACACAAATATATTTTTATTAAAAATTAGCTGGCTGAATGTCCTCATTAACCCCAAAAAATTTACTTTGCTATGTACCATTAATTGGCAGTGCATTTTTATTAACTGCTTGTTTTATGGTGGGGCCAGATTATTCAAGACCAAATGTTAAGGCGGTAGATCAATATAGGGCTTCTACTCAAACTGAATTTACAGAGTCCTTAGGCGAGAACTCTAACAAAATCCTTGATCCCGTGGAATGGTGGCAGAGCTTTAATGATCCAACACTTAATGCCCTGTTAAAGCAGGCGACAGCTCAAAATCTGAGTCTGCAGCAAACTGCTTTGCGTATATACCAATTGCAAGCACAGTTAGGCGTTAGTGATGCGGCCTTTTTGCCGTCAGCAAATTTAAGCGCTTCATATTCGAATAACCGAAATAGTGCTATTCAAGAAGCGATTAATGATTCCAATAATTTGGTGTCTAAAAATGCATTAGTCCAATTAAATTGGGAGCTGGATTTTTGGGGTAAGGCGCGCCGTGGCATTGAAAGTTCCTTATCCTCATATTTATCTGGTGTTGCTGCTTATTACTCGGCAGACGT